>JBBDQS010000012.1:0-40811 GCA_040905805.1 Egibacteraceae bacterium
GTGCCGGGTGAGGCGGTCGCGAAGCGACCGCCATGGGATGCTGAGTCGCGCGGTCCCCGGGCCCCGGGCGGCAAGGATCGCCAGTGTCCCGATCACCCGCTAGCAGGGGTCAGGACCTGACACCGACCCCCCGTCGGGCACGAGCCCGTCGAGCAGGTCGCGCACCTGGTCGGGGGTGTCGAGACGGTAGTGGGCGGCGGTCGTGCGTGCGTCGTCTTCGCCGCACACCACCACGCCGATGCCGTCGGCGGCGATGGCGTCGAAGGCGTCCTCGTCGGTGACGTCGTCGCCCACGTACAGCGGGACGACATCGGGGCGGTCCAGGCCGAGGGCGTCCAGCAGCCAGCGCAGCGCCTTGCCCTTGTCCCACGCCACGGCCGGTCGCACCTCGAAGATCTTCTTGCCGCCGGTCTTGCGCAGCTGGCCCTCGGCGGCCGTGACGGCCTGGTCGACCGCCTCCTCGATGGCCTGGACCCGCGCCGGGTCGGCCTGGCGGAAGTGGACGGCGACGGCGAAGCGCTTGCGCTCCACCGACACCCCGGGGATCGCCCCGAGCACGTCCTCGAGCGCGGTCTGCGCCCGGTCGAGCGCGGGCAGGGCCTCGGGGGCGCGCTCGTGGCGCGCACCATCGGGCTCGACGATGTCGAAGCCGTGGCTGCCGGCGTAGGCGATGCCGTCGATGCCGACCATCGCCCGCACGTCGGCGAGGTCGCGCCCGCTGACGATCGCCACGGGCACCACCGCGGCCAGGGCGCGGATCGCCTCCCGTGTCGACGCGGGCAGGGTGGCATCGGCCGCATGCTCGACGATGGGGGTCAGGGTCCCGTCGTAGTCCAGGAACACCGCCGGCGTCACGCCGGCGAGACGCTCGGCGATCTCGGCGGCCCGGTCCACCGCCGAGGGCAGGTCGCGGATCGCTGCGCGGCTCATGCCGCCCCCGCGGGGATGCGCGTGCCGGCGGCGACGACCTGCCCGTCGGCCAGCACCACGTCGGGACCGACCACCGCGGTGGCGCCGATCCGGGCGCCGGGCCCGACGATGGCGCCGCGCACCTGGACCTCCGCGCCCACCGCGACCCCGGCGTGCAGCACGGCATCGGCCAGTCGGGCTCCCGGGCCCACGGTGCAGTCGGGGCCGACCACCACCCCCGGGCCGACGTCGGCGGTCGGGTCGACCTGCGCGCTGCTGTGCACCCCGGTGGCGCCCTGCAGGCGCAACCCCGCACCGAGCGGCCAGGCGCACCGACCCTCGAGCACCGCGCGGTGCCCGGCGAGGTAGCGCTCGGGGGTCCCGAGGTCCTGCCAGTGCGCGTCGGAGACGACGCCGAGCAAGCGCGCGCCGGCGTCGAGCAGCCCGGGGAACACCGCCCGCTCGAACGACAGGGGCCCGTCGCCGGGGAACCCGGCGAACACGTCGGGGGCGAGCACGTAGGTGCCGGCGTTGACCGTGTCCGCGTCGACGGTGCCCGGTGCGGGCTTCTCGACGAAGTCGCGCACGACGCCGTCGTCGTCGCAGACGACGACCCCGAAGCTCGTCGTGTCCCCGACGCGGGTCAGGGCCAGCGTGGCGGCCGCGTCGGCCTGCTCGTGCGCCGCGAGCAGCTCGGCGAAGTCCAGGTCGGTGAGGATGTCGCCGTTGCACACGAGCACCGGCCCGTCGGCACCAGCGCCCAGCAGCCGCCGGGCCGCGCCGGCGGTGTCCAAGGGGGTCTCCTCGGTGACCACCGTGACGTCGACGCCGTCGGCCTCAAGGCCCCGCCACGGGGTGGCGTCCGCGCCGACCAGGAAGGTCGCCCGGTCGCAGCCGACCTCGGCGAGGCGGCGCAGGAGGCCCACGGCGAAGGGCTCACCCATGAAGGGCAGGAGGGGCTTGGGCCGGGTGTCGGTGAGCGGGCGCAGGCGCGTGCCCTTCCCGCCGGCGAGGATGACGGCATGCATGGGTTCCCAGCGTAGAGCCTGCGAGCCGACCGCCTATCATCGCCGTGCCATGGGTGCAGACAGCGAGCCCTCGCCGGAGTCGGTCACGGCCGCTGCTCCGGGCGTCGCCGACGTGCGCATCGGCTTCGGCCAGCAGGACCCGCCAGCGGGCGGCTACACGCTGACCGGCTTCGACGACCGTCTCGCGACCATGGCCGAGCAGCAGGAGACCCTCGTCGGTGCCGGCGACTACCGTGCGGTGTTCCACCTCACCTACCTGACGTTCTCCCGGCGGGTGCGGGCGGCGCTCGCCGCCGGGCGTTTCGCCGACGCGGACTGGGCCGCGGACATGTCCTGCCGGTTCGTCGACGCCTACCTGGAACAGGTCCGCCGGTGGGGTCGGGGCGACCCGACCCAGTGCCGCGCCTGGCGGGTCGCGTTCGGCTCCGCCCAGTCGGGTCGGGCGAACGTCGTGCAGGCGATGCTCCTCGGGATGAACGCCCACATCCACTACGACCTGGCCTTCGTGACGCTGGGGGCGTGTCGTGCCGCCGGCGACCTCAGCGATCCGAGCCCGCCACGGCCCTCGATCTCGAGGGCCCGCGTGCCCGACGCCCGCTACCGTGACTTCCTGCTCATCAACCAGGTCGGGTGGGAGAGCATCCCCCACATCCAGGAGACGGTGCTGCGCACCTTCGCCCGGACGCTGGCGTGGGGCACCAAGCCGGTCGCGCGCCTCACCAGGACCCTGGGCCAGCGCCTGCTGATGGAGGCCCGGGACACCTCCTGGGCCCACACCAGCCTGCTGGTGCACGCCCCGACCGAGACTGATCGCGCGGCCGTCGCCGCGATGATCGATGCCCACGCGGCCAGCCACACCCACCTGGTCGCCGCCCTGACGGCCAACCCACGGCGCGCCGTCGGCGGGTCGCGGGGCTGGCGCGACCGCCAGACCGACCTTCCGGAGTCAGCCCGCGACCAGCTGCTCGCGATGGCCACGACCAACCCGGTCGTCGCCGACCTCGCGCTCCGCCAGCTCGCCTTCGCCGGCGCGGACCCGGCCGTGGTCCTGGACGCCCTGGTCGATGCGGACCAGGAGGAGCTCGCGGGCAACTTCGCGGCCATGGTCGCCCGGCACGCACCGGCGCGCCGGCGCAAGGACCTCGAGCGGTACTGGCGCCGTGGGGGTCGCCAGGCCCACGCCGCCCTGACCGTCGCCCTTGCCGGCGGGTACGTCGCCGCCGGGGACCTGCCCCGCCGCGCGGTCGCCAGGGTGCACGACGCCTGGCAGGCCGCCCTCGATGACGCCCGGCGATGCGTGGCTGTCCCCGAGATCGCCGCCACCCCTGACCTGGCCGAGGCGTTGCGGGACTACGAGCAGCGCCAGAGCGACCTGCTGGCCCGAACGGGTCGCCCTCCTCGACCGCTGCACGCCGACACCGCACCGCTGCCGCTCGTCCACGCACAGACGCTGCTCGCCGTCCATCCGGACCCGTGGGTGCGCGTATGCGCGGCGGGTCACGGGCTGACCGCGGACCACGAAGGAGGCCACGCCATGGCCCAGCTCATCGAGCAGGTGCTGTTCCTGAAGTCCACGGCCGTGTTCCTGGAGGTGGACCCCGCCTCGCTGCTGCCCGTGGCCGAGGAGCTGCAGGAGTGCACCTTCGGCGCCGGCACCGCCATCATCCGCAGCGGCGACTGGGCCGACGGCATCCACCTGATCACGGAGGGCCGCGTCCGGGTCACCCAGGACCGCGACGGCAGGCGGGTGGACGTGGCCGACCTCGGCCGTGGCGACGCCCTCGGCGAGCTCTCGGCGCTGAACGACGCCCCGGCGACGGCCGACTGCACGGCCGTCACCCCGGTCCGCACCGTGTTCCTGGCGACCGGCGTCCTCGCGCAGCTGCTGCACCAGCACCCACGCGTCGCCATCGGCCTGGTGCGCGTGCTGAGCCAGCGGCTCACCACGACCACCCTGATGCTGGCGGACGGCTGAGGCGTCCCGAACCGCAGGGCAGGGCGCGTCACTGCGGGGCGCGGCCGGCGCGCCAGCGGGCGAGATCGGGCTCGTGGCCGTGCGGGCCGGGCTCGTACAGGCGGCCCAGGCCGTCGGGGCCGTAGGGCTGGTCCACCCAGCCGCGCGGGTCGTCGTGGGGGTAGCGGTAGCCCGCCCCGTGGCCGAGCTTCGCGGCGCCCTTGTAGTGGGCGTCGCGCAGGTGCGCGGGCACCGGGGCGTTGCCGAGGCGGGCCACGGCCTCGTCGGCGGCCGCCAGCGCCAGGGTGACCCGGTTGGACTTGGGTGCCAGGGCGAGGTACACGGCCGCCTCCGCCAGCGCGAAGCGGGCCTCGGGCAGGCCGACGAACTCCAGCGCCTGGAAGGCCGCAACCGCGACGGTGAGCGCCTGGGGGTCGGCCAGCCCGACGTCCTCGCCCGCGAGGACGACCATGCGGCGCGCGAGGAACCGGGGGTTCTCCCCGGCGGTCAGCATCCGCACCAGCCAGTAGACCGCCGCGTCGGGATCCGACCCGCGCAGCGCCTTGATGAAGGCGCTGACCTGGTCGTAGTGGTTGTCGGCGGTCTTGTCGTAGCGCAGGTGGGGGTTGGCCAGCGCGGACCGCACCGCCTCGACGGTCACCGGGTCGGCCAGCGCCGCGGCGGTCTCCAGCCCGGTCAGGGCCACGCGGGCGTCGCCGTCGGCGGCCTCGACCAGCGCACCGAGCGCGTCCTCCTCCACGGTCACCCCGGGCAGACCGCGCTCGTCGCTGACCGCGCGGGCCAGCAGCGCCCGCACGTCGTCGGCATCGAGGGGCTCCAGGCGGTACAGCAGGCTGCGCGACAGCAGCGGCGGGTTGACCTCGAAGTAGGGGTTCTCGGTCGTCGCGCCGATCAGGACGACCGAGCCGTCCTCGACGCCGGGCAGCAGCGCGTCCTGCTGTGACGTGTTGAAGCGGTGCACCTCGTCGATGAACAGCACGGTGCGGCGCGGGCCGGTGGCGGGATTGGTGCGGCGGCCGGCGTGGGTGCGGCGGGCGCGGGCCTCCTCGACGATGCGGCGCACGTCCTTGACCCCTGCGGTGACCGCCGACAGCTCGGCGAACGCCGCCTGCGTCGACGCCGCGATGACGTGGGCGAGGCTGGTCTTGCCCGTGCCCGGCGGGCCCCAGAGCACCACGCTCGTGACCCGGTCGGCGGTGATCGCCGCGCGTAGCGGCCCCTTCGACCCCACCAGGTGACGCTGCCCCACGACCTCGTCGAGGGTCCGGGGACGCAGGCGCGCGGGCAGCGGGGCGCCGGACATGGCCGCGCCGGCCGGCGCCTCGGCGGTCCCCGCGCCGGCGGGGTCGTCGTCGAACAGTCGCTCGCTCATCCCGGGAGTGTCGCACCGTCCCCCGCCGGGTCGCCGGACCGATATGCTGAGGGCCCGTGATGAACGAGCTGCCGGTCGGAGCCCACCTCGCCGGCTACCGGATCGAGGGGGTAGCCGGTCGCGGCGGCATGGGCGTGGTGTACCTCGCCGAGCACATCCACCTCGGCCGCCGGGTCGCGCTGAAGACGCTGTCGGGCCCCCGCGGTGCCGACGAGGAGTTCCGGGAGCGGTTCATCCGGGAGTCGCGCATGGCCGCGCGGATCGACCATCCCCACATCGTGCCCATCTTCGACGCCGGGGAGGCCGACGGGTTGCTGTACCTGGCGATGCGCCTGGTGACCGGCGGGGACCTCCAAGGCATGATCGACGACCACGCTCCCCTGGCGGTCGACATGACGCTGGGCATGATGCGCCAGGTCGCCTCGGCGCTTGATGCCGCGCACGCGCAGGGCCTGGTGCACCGCGACGTGAAGCCGGGCAACGTCCTGTTGGAGCGCGCACCCGCCGAGCACGCCCCGCACTGCTTCCTGGCCGACTTCGGCCTCACCAAGCACTCCAGCTCGGACACGGCGCTCACGAGCGCCGGCCAGCTGCTCGGCACCCTGTCCTACGTCGCCCCCGAGCAGATCGAGGGGGCTGCGCTCGACGGCCGGGCCGACCAGTACTCGCTGGCCTGCATGCTCCACGAGTGCCTGACCGGGGCGCCGCCGTTTCGCACCGACAGCGACTCGGCGCTGCCCCTGATCGCCGCGCACCTGCACGACTCGCCGCCGCCGCTGAGCGCGGCACGACCCGACCTGCCCGGCGCCCTCGACGAGGCCCTGCAGCGGGCGCTGGCGAAGTCCCCGGCGCAGCGCTACCCCGACTGCACCGCGCTCGTGGACGCGCTCGAGGACGCGGCCGGCGCGCCCCACACCACCCCGGCGGTAGCGGTACCGAGGGAGCTCGAGGACACCATCGACTTCACCCGTGTCGACGAGGGCGAGCCCCCGACCGCGCGGGATCCCGCGCCGCCCCCGGCGGCTGCCACCCCGGACCCGTCCGAGGAGCAGACCTACACCGTCGACCGTCCCCAGCCGGCGGCGTCTCCGCGGCGCCCCGCCCCGCCGCCACCCGGAGGTCGGCCCACACCACCCCCCGCGCGGCGGGGACGGCTCGTGGCTGCGGTCGTCGGCGTGCTCGCCGTGCTCGCGATCGGCGGGATCACCGCCGCGCAGGTGCTCACCGGGGCGGAGACGTCGGCCGAGGACCCCCCGCCCGATCCCGACCCCGACCCCGAGCCTGACCCCGACCCCAACCCTGCCGAGACCGAGCCCGCCACGCCCACCGACGTCGCAGAGCTCATCGCCTTCGACAGCCAGCGTGACGGCAACCGCGAGATCTACGTCGTCCGTGCCGACGGCAGTGGGCTCCGCAACCTCACCCAGCACCCCGCCGATGACCGGCAGGCCGCGTGGTCGCCGGACCGTGACGAGATAGTCTTCGCCAGCAACCGTGGCGGTACCTTCGCGCTGTACGCGGTCCGGGTCGATGACGGCTCCGTCGAACAGCTGACCGATGGGGGGCCGGCAGGCGACTTCGATCCGACGTGGTCGCCCGACGGCCAGGCGGTGGCGTTCAGCCGCCAGGGGGCCGGCGGGCGTGATCTCTACGTCGTCGACGCGACCGGTGCGGAGCCACGCCCGCTGACCGGCGGGGAAGGCAGCGACGCGCGTCCGGCCTGGGCCCCCGACGGCACGCAGCTCGCGTTCCAGAGCGACCGTGACGGGCCGCTGGACATCTGGGTGATGAACGCCGACGGCACGGGGCTGCGCAACCTCACCGACCATTCCGGCACGGACTTCCACCCGTCCTGGTCGGCGGACGGCGAACGCCTCGTCTTCGGCAGTGATCGCTCCGGGGCCGACAACATCATGGTCGTCCGCGCCGACGGCAGCGGCCTGGACAGGCTCACTAGCTCCGAGGCCTACGACGACCTCGATCCGGAGTTCTCACCCGACGGACGGTTCGTCGTGTTCCAGTCAAACCGGGACGGCAACCACGAGATCTACGTCGTGGGCGCCGACGGTGGATCCGCGGTGCGGGTCACCGACCACTCCGCCGACGACCGCGATCCGGGCTGGTGACGCTCACCCGTGCGCGTGCGGCCGCCCGCGTAGCAACGACCACAGCATCGTGACCAGCACCCAGCCCGCCAGCCCGATCCGCAGCGGGAAGCGCAGCAGCCGGCGGGGCCAGGTGGCGTAGCGGCGCGAGAAGAACCGGTCGAGGGAGCGGGCGTGCTCGACCACCATGCGGAACCGCCGCCGGGAGACGGCGCCGCCGACGGCGTGGGTGACCTCGGCGACCGGGGAGAAGACGACGCGCCAACCCCGCCGGCGCAGACGGTCGCACAGGTCCACGTCCTCCACGAACATGAAGTAGGCGGGGTCGAAGCCACCGACGTCGTCGAACGCGTCCCGGCGCAGCGCCAGGCAGCAGCCGCTGACCCAGTCGACGTCGCGCTCGCTCAGATGATCCCAGTCGGTGAGCCGGTACGCCCGCGTCCACCGGTTGTCCGGCCTCCACAGGCCCAGCAGGGCATGGCCGATCGCCTGCCCCAGGGAGGGGAAGGCGCGGGCGGAGTGCTGCACGCGACCGTCGGGGAAGCGCACCATCGGCCCGAGTGCACCCACGTCCGAATGGGCCGCCAGGTGTGCGCCCATAGCCCGGACCGACCCCGGGGGGAAGAGGGTGTCGGCGTTGGCCACCACGACGACCGGTGCGGCGGTCAGCGCCACCCCGGCGTTGGCCGCCTGGCCGAACCCGACGTTGGGCAGCGCCAGGCGGCGCACGGTCGGGAACGCGGCGGCCACGGCCTGCATGCTGCCGTCGCTTGACCCGCTGTCGACCGCGACCAGCAGGTCGGCGCCCGCGGCCTCGAGGCTGCCCAGGCAGGCGAGCAGGTCCTCGCGCGTGTTGTGGTTGACCACGACCACGGCGACCTGCTCGGCTGCGCTGTCGCCGACCTCGGACCAGACGGGGTCAGCCGTCACCCCGGCCCATCTCCGCGAGCAACCGCTGCAACGAGGCCCGCCATGGCGGCAGGGGTGCCAGACCCGTCAGCCGCGCCAGGCGGTTGTCCAGGACGCCGAACGCCGGCCGCGGCGCCGGAGCCCCGAAGGCAGCGGTGTCGGTCGGGGTGAGGTCCACGTCCAGGCCGGCCTCCTCGAAGACCGCGCCCGCGAACTCGAACCAGGTGCAGTGCCCGGCGTTGGTGAGGTGGTAGGTGCCGTGACGGCCCGAGACGGCCAGGCGGCGGATCGCCGGTGCGAGGTCGAAGGTGAAGGTCGGCGAGCCGGTCTGGTCGTCCACCACCGCGACGGCCCCCCGCTCCTCGCCGAGTCGCAGCATGGTCCTGGCGAAGTTGCCCCCGTGGGCCCCGTGCACCCACGACGTCCGCACGATGTAGTGGGCCGGCAGCGCCCGGCGCACGAGCTGCTCCCCCGCCTCCTTGGTGCGCCCGTACACGGACTGCGGATTGGTCCGGTCGAACTCGGTGTACGGGCGATCCGCCAGCCCGTCGAAGACGTAGTCGGTGGACACGTACACCATCGCGGCTCCCGCCAGCGCGCACGCCCGGGCGACCCACCACGACCCGATCGCGTTCACCGACCACGCGGTGTCCGGTTCGGACTCGCACGCATCGACCTTGGTGAACGCGGCGGCATGGACGACCAGATCCGGACCGTGGTCGCGCACGGCCGCGACGACGGACGGCTCGTCGGTGACGTCCAGGGCGGCGTGGTCCACGCCGACGACCTCGTCGTCGGCGAACGCGGCGAGCAGGTCGTGGCCGAGCTGGCCGCCTGCCCCGGTGACCAGGACCCGCACCTAGGTCCTCAGCCCCTGACGGGCACCGGCCCCGCCCTGCTTGAGCGGCCGCCACCAGTCCTCCCGCTCGCGGTACCAGGCGATCGTCGCGTCCAGGGCGTCGGCGAACGAGTGCTCGGGCTTCCAGCCCAGCGCCCGGATCCGGCTGGTGTCCACGGAGTAGCGCAGGTCGTGGCCCGGGCGGTCGGCGACGTAGTCGACCCGGGCGTCGGCGGCGTCGCCGGTCAGGCCGAAGCGCTCGAGCAGCGTGTAGGTCAGCTCCTTGTTGCTGAGCTCGTTGCCGGCTCCGACGTTGTACACCGCGCCCTGCTCGCCCTCGGTCAGCACCAGCCACTGGGCGGCGCAGTTGTCCAGGACGTACGTCCAGTCCCGGACGTTGGCACCGGCGCCGTACAGCGGCACGTTGTGCCCGTCGATGAGGTTGGTGACGAACAGCGGGATGACCTTCTCGGGATAGTGGTAGGGACCGAAGTTGTTGGCGGTGCGCGTCACGGTGATGGGGTAGCCGTAGGTGACCCCGTAGGCCCGCGCGAGCAGGTCCGCTGCGGCCTTCGACGCCGAGTACGGCGAGTTGGGCTCCAGCGCATCGCCCTCCACGAACGACTCCGGCTCGGCGACCGAGCCGTAGGTCTCGTCGGTGGAGATGTGCAGGAAGCGCCCGACCTCGAGGCGCATCGCTGCGGTGAAGAGGGTGTTCGCGCCGGCGACGTTGGCCTGGATGAAGTCGTCCGAGTCGGTGATCGAACGGTCGACGTGGCTCTCGGCAGCGAAGTTGACGATCGCGTCGTGGCCGGGCAGCGCCTCGGCGAGCAGGGCGGCGTCGTTGATGTCGCCATGCACGAACGTGTACCGGGGGTCGTCGGCGACGTCGACGAGGCTCGCGAGGTTCCCGGCGTACGTCAGGCGGTCGTAGTTGGTGACCCGGACGTCGGGCTGGGTCGCCAGGACATGGCGGATGAAGTTGGAGCCGATGAAGCCGGCCCCGCCGGTGACGAAGATGCGCATGGTGCTCCTCAGCGTGATGGCAGGCCCGACCAGCCTTCCACAATCGGGGCCGGCGGGCGAAGCGGGGCGGCGCGGCTAACCGTCCTCGGCCGCCAGGCTGCGCACGTAGGCCCCGTAGGAGGACTTGCCCAGGCCCGCGCCCAGGTTGGCGAGCTGGTCGCGGCCGATGAAGCCCATGCGGTAGGCGACCTCTTCCAGGCAGGCGATGCGCACACCCTGCCGCTGCTCCAGCACCTGCACGAAGGTGGCGGCGTCGAGCAGGCTGTCGTGGGTGCCGGTGTCGAGCCACGCCATCCCGCGTCCGAGGTTCACGACCTTGGCCTTGCCGGCCCGCAGGTAGATGTTGTTGACGTCGGTGATCTCCAGCTCGCCGCGAGCCGACGGGGCGAGGTCCTTCGCGATCCCGACCACGTCGTTGTCGTAGAAGTACAGCCCGGTGATGGCCAGGTTGGACTTGGGCTGCTCGGGCTTCTCCTCGATGGACAGCGCGCTGCCGTCCGCTGCGGACTCGACCACGCCGTAGCGCTGCGGGTCGGTGACGGGGTAGCCGAAGAGGGTCGCCCCGGCCACGGTCCGGGCCTCGCGCTGGAGCATGCCGGCGAACCCGTGGCCGTGGAAGAGGTTGTCGCCGAGCACCAGGCAGGCGTCGTCGGTCCCCACGAAGTCCGCCCCGATCACGAACGCCTCCGCGAGACCCCGCGGCTCCGGCTGCTCGGCGTAGGAGAAGGCGACGCCGAGGCCCGTGCCATCACCGAGCAGCCGCCGGAACATCGGCAGGTCGGCCGGCGTGGAGATGACCAGGATGTCGCGGATCCCGGCGAGCATCAGCACCGAGATCGGGTAGTAGACCATCGGCTTGTCGTAGACGGGCAGCAGCTGTTTCGACACCGCCAGCGTCACCGGGTGCAGACGCGTGCCGCTGCCTCCCGCGAGGACGATCCCCTTCATGGACGACTCCGACTCGAGGTGGGGGTCAACACCGGTGCTCCAGCGCCGTCGCGCCCGCGAAGGTCGGTTCCGGCTCCGGCTCGTCGGCGGCCACCGAGGTCGACTCCGGCTGACCGTCGTCATCGGCCGGGTCGGTCGGGTCGTAGTCGCTGCCGAGCACGACGGTGAACGGCTCGCCGGGCTCCCCGACCTCCACGACCGCTTCCGTGAAGGCGCCGGCGACGAGCTCGGCCTCCTCCAGCAGCTCCCGTGGGTGGAGGACGCGCACGCTCTCGTACCCGAACCGGTCCGCGTTGCCGGTCTCCTCGACCGTGAACCCGCGGCCTTCGAGCTCCTCGGCTGCGGCGGCTGCCATCCCGGCCACACCGGTGCCGTTCAGGACCGTCAGGGGGGGCACGTCGCTCGCATCGACCTCCTGCGGCTGCTCGCGCCCCAGGTCGTCGGGCGCGGCGCTGCCCTCCCGGAAGGCCACGAACAGCTCCTCGGCCTCGTCCTCGTCGACGACCGCCATCGCCGCGCCGTTGATGCTCCGCGGCGTGGCCGGGACGACGCGGGTGTCCAGCCCGTCGGTGGTCAGGTTGCGCAGGCTGAAGGCGATCCGGCGCATGTCTGCCAACGACAGCTCCTGGTCGGTCTCGACGGCGCTGCCGGCCGCGCTGACGAGCGAGAAGAGGCGCGGCACGTTCAGCAGGGTGCCCGCGCTGGCGACCTCGCCCAGGAGCTCGCGCAGGAAGCGTTGCTGGCGGGCCATCCGTCCGAAGTCGTTGTCGATCTTGCGGGCGCGCACGAACCCGAGCGCGTCCGTCCCGTCAAGCGTCTGGCACCCCGGCTCGAGGTCCAACCCGGCGTAGCGGTCCCGCAGCCCCGGCTCCTCGATGTACATCGTCACCCCGCCGAGGACGTCGACCACATCGATGAACCCGGCGAAGTTGACCTCCACGTAGTGCTGGATCGGGATGTCGGTGAGCTCCGTCACGGTGTCCACCAGGCAGGACGCTCCGCCCGTGCCGTCGGCCTCGCCGATGCCGTAGGCGGCGTTGATCCTGCCCTCGCTGCCGTCACAGCGCGTGACGAGCAGATCTCGGGGGAAGCTCAACAGCGAGGCGTGTGCGCGGCCGGGGTCGAGCTGGAGCAGCATGACCGTGTCGGTGCGGCCCCCGTCGACCCGGTCGGTGCCCAGCGCGACCAGCTGCTCGTCGGTCAGCCCCCTGCGGCTGTCGTCGCCGACCAGCAGGACGTTCAGGATCCCGGTGGTCTCCTCGATGTCACCGATCGCCTCGGCCGGACCGGCCAGGTTGGCGACGTCGACCCGGCCGATGGACCGTTCGCCGTACCAGAGCAGCGCACCGGCGGTGGTCAAGGCCGTCAGGCCCATCACGAGGACGAACGCGCCGACGAGCATCCCGATGCGCCGGAGCGACCAACGGCGTCCACGGCGACCGCCCCCACGTTCGAGGGGGCCGAACTCGCCGGGAGGCAGACTGTGGCCGATCTCGGGCACGGGAAAAGGTCGTCCTTCTGGAGCCGTCTGTCGGGTGGGCTGGTCTCCGCTGTGCGCAGATGTACCGGGACAGTGCGCGGATCAGCAGCGCGCGACCCACAGGGCCAGGCCACAGGGGGAACCGTACACGCTGCCCCGTCGCCACTCCACCATCCCCGGTCGGTCGGGGGTGGCCATTCGGCCGCTACCATCCTCGCCATGCCTTCCGGTTACACCCCGCCCGAGGACGCGCCGCCGTCCGCCCGCAACCTGGGCGCGTTGGCGTCCCAGCAGGTGCGCACCCGTGGACACGCCCCCTTCATCACCTTCTACGACGATGCGAGGGGGGAACGCACCGAGCTCTCCTACGCCACCTTCGACAACTGGGTGTCCAAGACCGCCAACCTCCTCGTCGAGGAGCTGGAGGTCGGCCGGGGCGACCGCGTCGCCACCCTGCTCGGTAACCACTGGACCGCCGTCGTGGTCGCCTTCGCGTGCTGGAAGGTGGGATGCAGCGTGGTTCCGGTGGACGCCGACCCCGGCATGCTCGCCGCGTCCGGCGCCGCCACGGTGGTCGCACGCGAGGATCTCGTCGGTGGGCTCACCCAGGACGCCGGCGGCGCCGACCGGCCCCAGGTGGTCGTGGTCGGTCAGGGCATGGGTGGGCGCCTGTCGGGGACAGCCGCGTCGCCCGAGGACGCCGTGGCCTACGGGGAGGAGGTGCTGGCCTTCGCCGACGACTACGACGACCCCGACGTGGGGCCGCCAGACGAGGCGCTCCTGGTGCTGCCGGCCGGTGGGTCGGGCCCGCCGGCGGCCGTCCGTCTGACGCAGGGCAACCTTCTGGCCGCCGCCGAGGCCCTCGCAGCCTGGGGGCTCGGGTCCGACGATCGGCTGCTGTGCACCCGGGCGGTCCACCTGCCCGACGGGCTCGTCCTCGCCCACCTCGGCGCCTTCGCGGCGGGCGCATCGGTGGTGCTGACGCGGACGTTCGACCCGTCGCGCCTCTGGCGCCGGGCCGCGGACGAACGCGCCACCCTCCTGCACCTCGCCCCGGCCCACCTGGACCAGCTCGAGGCCGGCAGCCCGCCCGAGGGGCTGCGCTGCGCCCTGGTGCCGGCGGGCGCCGACCCCGGGGTGACCGCCGGTGTCCGCGAGCGCCTGCCCGTCGTCGTGGGGCACGGCCTGGCCGAAGCCACGAGCATCTCGACCCTGTCCCCGCCGGCTCCCGACGCGGACACGCGGGCGTGGCTGGAGGAGGCCGCCGGGCGCCCGGTCGGCGCCGTCACCGCCCGCGCGGCTGTCGCGGCGCTGGATGCCGCTGGCGCGCCACTGGACCACGGTGCCGAGGGTCGTCTCGGGATCGGCGGGCCGGTCGTCATGGCCGGGTACGACGGGCGCCCCGACCTCGACGAGCGCGCCCTCGGGTCAGGCTGGTTCGCCTCCGCCGAGCGTGGTTACACCGACGTCGGGCCCGACGGCGCAACGCACGTGTTCGTCACCGGACCCGCATAGCCCGCATGCGGGCAGGGCGCCGAGGCGGGCCGGCGTGGTGGGGCCAGTTCAGAGGAGCGCCGCGGCAGCCGCCAGCCCCACGCCGGCGGCCGCGAGGCTCGCGAGGAGGTTGGCCGCGATGTTGACCAGCGCCGCCGGGACGTGCCCGTCGGCGACGAGGCGGACCGTGTCGACGGCGAACGTCGAGAAGGTCGTGAAGCTGCCGGCGAAGCCGACCCCGGCCACCAGCCCCACGGTGGCGGGTGCGTCACCGAACAGGACCGTGCCCGCGACCACGCCGCCCACGAGCGAGCCGCCGACGTTCACGGCCAGGGTGCCCCACGGCCTGGCGCCGCCGGTGCGGTGGGCGATGGCCCAGTCCACGAGGTAGCGGGCCGACGCGCCGAGCGCCCCCGCGACCGCGACCGCCACGACCGTCACGGCTGCTCGACCCCTCTGCGGCCACGGGCGCCCAGGGGCCGCCACCGACCCGCGGACGCCCCGAGGAAGGCGGCCGCCAGACCGACGACCACGGTGGCGGTGGCGTAGAGGCCGGCCACGGCCCACGACCGGGCGGCCAGCAGCAGGCTCAGCTCGACCGCGAAGGTGGAGAAGGTCGTGTAGGCACCGAGCAGCCCGGTGCCCAGCAGCGCACGCCCGTAGCGGCTGGCGGGCCGGTGGTGCTGGAGCACCGTCAGGAGCGCCCCGAGCAGGAAGGCCCCGGTCACGTTCTCGACGAGGGTGGCCCACGGGAAGCCGCCGGCGGCCGTCGGGAAGGCCGCGACGCCAGCCGCACGGATGGACGCTCCGGCCGCGCCACCGATGGCCACGGCGGCGACCATGCGTGCCGGCGGCAGGGGGGTTGCTCGCATCGCAGAGGAGGGTAGGTGATGGGGCGGGGGGCGTAGACTGCCGCGGCCACCCGGCGGAAGGACCACGCTCGATGCGGATCAACCGCGCGCTGCCGCGGGAAGTCGTCGGCTACTGGAGCCAGGAACGGCGCACCTTGCGGCAAGGCTTCGTCGCGCTGGCGATCTCGTCGGGGGTCGGCATGGCGGCTGGCGCCGTGCTGGGCTCCATGGACGAGCTGCTGGCGGCACTGCCGGGTCTGCTGCTGCTGGTTCCGGCGGCCATCGGCATGCGCGGGGCGATCTTCGGGGCGCTGGCGGCCCGTCTCGGCACGGGCATCCTCACCGGACAGTTCACCACGGCCTGGGACCGCCGGTCGTTCACCGCGCAGAACGTGGAGGCCGCGGCGCTCCTGACGCTGTTCAGCTCCGCGCTGGCTGCCGTCGCGGCGCGCGCCCTGGCATCCGCCTTCGGGTTGCCCAGCATCGCGGTGTGGAAGCTGATGGTGATCTCGATGGTCGGCGGCCTCCTCGCCAGCGTGTTCATCCTGCTGATGGTGATCGCGCTGGCACGCACCGCGCAACGGCGGGACTGGGACATGGACGCGATCGGCGCGCCGCTGGTCACCACCGTCGGCGACATCGTCACCCTGCCGGCGCTCGTCCTGGCGACGTTCCTGGTCGCCGACGCCCGGGTCAGCGCGGTGCTGGGCGGCCTCCTGCTCGCCGGGGCGGTCGCCGCGGTGTGGTTCGGCCTGCGCAGCCCCGGCCAGATCACGCGCCGGATCATGCTGGAGAGCCTGCCGGTGCTCACCTACGCCGCGATCGTGGACATCCTCGCCGGTGGCGTCCTGGAGGCGCGCCTCGACGCGTTCGTCGACAGCCCGGCGCTGCTCGTGCTCATCCCGCCGTTCATCGCCAACTGCGGGTCGCTGGGCGGCATCCTGTCCGCGCGCCTCGGCAGCGAGCTGCATCTCGGTCTCATCACGCCGCGGAGCTGGCCCGAGAAGGTCGCCGCCTTCGAGGGCTCGATCACCGTCCTGTTCAGCATCACGGCGTTCAGCGGCGTCGGGTTGGTCGCGCACACGGTCGCGGTCCTGTTCGGCTTCGACTCCCCTGGTCTTGCCACCATGATCGGGATCGCGCTCCTCGGCGGGCTGCTGGCCTTCTTCTTCATGTTCGTGGTGGCCTACTACGCGGCGACCGCGACGTTCCGCTTCGGGTGGGACCCCGACAACCACGGCATCCCCATCGTGACCGCGACCATGGACTTCCTCGGGGTCCTGTGCTTGGTTGCGGCGATCTCCTTGTTCGGAGTGATCTGACATGCGACGCAACGTGAAGGAACTGATCGTCGAGGCGAAGGACGCCTCCGAGCTCATGGTCGATCTGGCCTACGCGGCCGTGTTCTTCGGCGACGACGACCTGGGTCGTGAGGTGCTCCGTCTGGAGGACCGCATGGACGCCGCGGTGCACGAGCTGCGGGTGATGTGCATGCTCGCCGCCCGCTCACCCGACGACGCGGAGTCGCTGGCCGGGGTGCTCGGCATGGTCAACTCCATGGAGGAGATCGCCGACGCCGCCGAGGACATCGCGCGCGTGGTCCTGAAGGATCTCGACGTGCCCGGCGAGCTGCGCGACGACCTGCGCCACGCCGAGGAGGTCACAGCCCGCGTCAAGCTGCGCCCGGACAACCAGCTGGCCAGCCGCGCCCTGCGCGACCTCATGCTGCCGAGCGCGACCGGCATGTGGGTGATCGCGATCCGCCGCGACGTGGACTACCTGTACGGGCCCTCGGGCGACACCGTGATCGCCGACGGCGACGTCCTGTTCCTGCAGGGCCCGGCCGAAGGGGTGGACCGGGTCCGCGAGCTCGCCGGTGGGGAGCCGTTCGGTCTGCAGCGGCCGGCGCAGCCCACACGGCTGACCGACCTCGACCGCGCGGTCGACCTCCTGGTCGAGCTGAAGAACGCCACCGAGGTCGCCGTCGGCCTGGCCTACTCGGCCATCCTGTTCCGCGACCGGGGCCTGGTCGGTGAGGTCTCCACGCTGGAGGACCAGTGCGACGACCTCTACTACGAGCTGCAGCGGTGGGTCCTGCGCGCCGCGAGCGGCCTGGACGACTCCGAGCACGGCGAGCTGCGCGGCCTGCTGCAGATCGGCAACTCCTCCGAGCGCATCGCCGACGCGGCCCAGAACATGACGCGTCTGGTGGAGTCCGACGAGGAGCCCCACCCGGTGGTGGCCGTGGCGCTGCGCGAGGCAGACGAGATCGTCGCCGACGCCATGGTCGGCCCCGGCTCGCCCGTCGAGCAGCAAACCCTGCGCGAGCTGTCGCTGGAGACCGAGACCGGCATGTACGTCCTGGCGATCCAGCGAGGCGGCCGATGGCTGTACCGACCTCGGGGCCGGCGCCAGCTCCAGGCCGGCGATCGCATCCTGGCCACCGGCCCCGAGGAGGGGGTGGCCCGCCTCCGCGCGCTCCTGGGCGATGTGCGCGACTACGATGCCGAGCAGGAGGACCCCTCCGTTGGGTGAGCCGGCATGTCCCGCACGGATGAGCCGGCGCCCGAACGGGAAAGCTCCGGGTGCGCAGGAAGGAGCAGACGTGAGCTTGGACCTTGACCCCACGCCCCTGGCGGGCACCACGCTGGCCGCCGGCCAGATGCTGCCCGACGTGGTGTTCACCGACGCCCGCACCGGGCGCCGATGGCGCCCGTCCCAACTGCGCCAGCGGGCCGCCCAGGTGCTGTGCTTCCTGCACGACGACTGCCGGCCCTGCGATGGTGTCCTGGCACGCCTCGACGAGCGCGAGGCGGACCTGCGCTGGTCGGACGCCGAGGTCCGGGCGGTGCGCGCAAGCCCCACCGACGGGCCCTTCCCGGTGCTGCTGGACCCGGAGGGGCGGGTCTGTCGTCGGCTCCTCGGCCCCGACGGGCGTCGCCCCACCCTGATCGTGACCGACCGCTACACCGCGGTGGCGGACGCCTATCCCGCGCCCGAGCACGCCTTTCCCGAGGTCGACACCGTGTTGCGGTCCCTGCGCCTGCTGGCCTGCGACTGCGAGTAGGCGCGGTCGGGGGCGGGGACCGGTCGAGACCCCCGGCACGTCGCGGTATACAAGGGAGGCAGACCTCGACGCGAAAACGGTGACGCATGAAGCTGGCGATCCTGTCCCGAGCTCCCGAGAGCTACAGCACGCGGCGGCTGAAGGCCGCCGCACACGAACGTGGGCACAAGGTGCGGGTGCTGAACACCCTGCGGTTCGCGATCGACCTCACCGGCGACGAGCCCGATCTCCAGTACCGCGGGAAGTCGTTGTCGCACTACGACGCGGTCCTGCCCCGCATCGGCGCGTCCATCACGTTCTTCGGCATGGCCGTGGTCCGCCAGTTCGAGCAGATGGATGTCTACACCCCCACCACCGCGGCGGGGATCGCCAACTCGCGCGACAAGCTGCGCGCCATCCAGATCCTGTCGCGCCACGACGTCAGCATGCCGGCGACCGCCTTCGTGCGCGACCGCGCCGACGTGCTGCCCGCGGTGGAACGCGTCGGTGGCGCACCGGTGGTCATCAAGCTGCTGGAGGGCACCCAGGGCATCGGGGTGATCCTCGCGCCGGACAAGAAGGTCGCCGAAGCGGTCATCGAGACGCTCCAGAGCACCAAGCAGAACGTGCTCATCCAGCGCTTCATCGCCGAGAGCAGGGGCAAGGACCTGCGCGCCTTCGTGGTCGGTGACCGCGTCGTGGCGGCGATGCGACGCAGCGCGCAGGGCGACGAGTTCCGCTCCAACGTGCACCGGGGCGGCTCGACGGAGATCGTCGAGCTGGACGAGGCCTACCGCACGGTGGCGGTCAAGGCGGCACAGATCATGGGCCTCAAGGTCGCCGGTGTCGACATGCTCGAAGGCGCGGACGGCCCGCTGGTGATGGAGGTCAACTCCTCACCGGGCCTGGAGGGCATCGAGACCGCCACCGAGCTCGACATCGCCGGTGCTATCATCGACTACATCGCCAACCAGGTGGCGTTCCCCGAGTTGGACGTGCGCCAGCGGCTCACCGTCAGCGCCGGCTACGGCGTGGCCGAGCTGCTCGTCCGGGAGGGCGCCGACATCCTGGGCAAGACCATCGCCGAGTCGGGCCTGCGGGAACGGGACGTCACGGTCCTGAACCTCACCCGCGACACCCGCGTGATCCCCAACCCCAAGGGGAGCCGCGAGCTGGAGGTCGGCGATCGTCTGCTGTGCTTCGGCAAGCTGGAGGCCATGCGTGACCTCGTCCCCGCCCGTCGGCGCAAGCGTGCCCGACCCAAGGTCCAACCGCTGCCCGACGACCCCATGCTCGGCGAGGACGACGAAGCCGGCGCGTGACGGCCTCGTCGCTGCCGGTGCCCGACCCCGGAGCCGGCGCGGGCGGTGGGCGGCGCTGACCGCCGTGGTGGTCCTGACCGCCTGCGGGGCGGGCGAAAGGCCGGCGGCCGGCGACCCCACGCGCCTCACGGTCTTCGCCGCGGCGTCGCTGACCGACGCGTTCGCCGAGCTCGCCGACGCCTTCGCGGCTGACCACCCCGGCGTCCGGGTCGACGTCAACGCCGCCGGCAGCCAGACCCTGGCCCACCAGATCAACCAGGGCGCGCCCGCTGACGTCTTCGCCTCGTCCGCGGCCGAGCAGATGGCCGTCGTCGAGGAGGCGGGCAACCTCGCCGCGCAACCCCGGGTGTTCGCCGCCAACCGCCTGGCCATCGCGGTCGAGGAGGGCAACCCGCGGGGGGTTCGGGGTCTGGCCGACCTCGCCGACCCCGACCTCGTGGTCGCGCTGCCCGGCGAACAGGTGCCGGCCGGGGCCCACGCCCGCCGCGTGCTCGACGCCGCCGGGGTCACGGTGGAACCCGCGACGCTGGAAGCCGACGTGCGCACTGCTCTGGGGCGGGTCGTGCTCGGCGAGGCCGACGCCAGCGTGGTGTACGCCAGCGACGTCGTCGCGGCGGACGGCCGGGTCGACGGGGTGGCCATCCCCGAAGGCGCCAACGTCACCGTCGCCTACCCCATCGCGGCGCTGGCCGGTCCGGCCGATCCCGCCGACGCGCGTGCCTTCGTCGCGTTCGTCCTCGGCGAGGAGGGGCAGGCCATCCTCGCCCGGCACGGGCTGCGGGCACCGTGAGACGCGATCGGCCGCCGGACGCCGACCACCGGCAGGGTGGCCTGCCCGCCCCGGTGCTGGCGCTCGGCATGGTCGGCCTGGCCCTCCTGCTGCTGCCCCTGGCGGGGCTGGTCGCCGGCACCCCGTGGCGCCAGGCGGGTGCGCTGCTTGGCGATCCCGCCGTCGGCGCCGCACTGCGCGTCTCGCTCATGTCCTCCCTCGCCGCGCTGGCGCTGGCCACCGTGCTGGGGTTGCCGCTGGCGCTGCTGTTCGCCCGCTACGACTTCCCGGGCAAGCGCATCCTGCGCGCCCTGGCGGTGCTGCCGATGGTGCTGCCCCCCGTCGTCGGCGGGGTGGGCCTCCTGCTCGCGTTCGGTCGCCGCGGGCTGGTCGGACGCCCGCTGGAGGCCCTGACCGGTGTCACCATCCCCTTCACCGGCGCCGCGGTGGTGCTCGCGGCGACGTTCGTGGCCATGCCGTTCCTGGTCGTCAGCGTGGAGTCCGGGCTGCGGATGCTGGACCGCCGCTACGAGGATGCCGCCGCCACGCTGGGCGCCAGCCGGTGGACGACGTTCCGGCGCGTGACCGTGCCCCTGCTGCTGCCGTCGCTTTCGGCGGGCATGGCCCTGTGCTGGGCCCGCGCCCTCGGGGAGTTCGGGGCGACGATCACCTTCGCCGGCAACCTGCCGGGTCGGACCCAGACCATGCCCCTGGCGGTCTACCTGGAGCTGGGCCGCAACCCCGAGGCGGCGTACCTGCTGAGCCTGGTCCTCCTGGCTGTGTCGGTGCTGGTGCTCGTAGCGCTGCGCGACCGGTTCCTGGGTGGCTCATGAGCCTTTACGCCCGCGTCGCGCTGGCCCATGGCGACCTGCGCCTGGACGTCACCATCGCCGTGGCCGCCGGTGAGGTCGTCGCCGTCCTGGGCCCCAACGGGGCCGGCAAGACCAGCCTCCTGCGGGCCCTGGCCGGACTCCTGCCGCTTGCCGACGGACGGGTGGTCCTCGACGGGCGGACGCTCGAGGACCCCGCC
Source organism: Egibacteraceae bacterium (assembly GCA_040905805.1). Classification (NCBI taxonomy): domain Bacteria; kingdom Bacillati; phylum Actinomycetota; class Nitriliruptoria; order Egibacterales; family Egibacteraceae; species Egibacteraceae bacterium. Next base: position 21,103 of record JBBDQS010000012.1, read on the forward strand.
GCGAACGTCCGCGAACCCGCCGCGCGCCGCGCCGTCGGCATGGTCTTCCAGGACCAGGTGTTGTTCCCCCACCTGTCCGTGATCGACAACGTGGCCTTCGGGCTGCGCTGCCGCGGGGCGGGCAGGATCCAGTCGCGCTCCGCCGCCGCGGCCTGGCTGCAGCGTGTGGGATTGTCCGCCCAGGCCGGTCACCGACCGCGGGCCCTGTCCGGAGGGCAGGCGCAGCGGGTGGCGCTGGCCCGCGCGCTAGCCAGCGCCCCGGACCTGTTGCTGCTCGACGAGCCGATGGCCGCCCTGGACGTCGAGGCCCGCCAGACGGTGCGCCGCGAGCTACAGGCCCACCTGGACGCGTTCGCCGGTCCGTGCCTGCTGGTCACCCACGAGCCGCTGGAGGCACTGGCGCTGGCCGACCGGTTGGTGATCCTGGAGGGCGGCACGGTCGTGCAGGACGGCCCCGCCGCCGACGTCGCCCGGCGACCGCGTTCGGACTGGGTGGCACGCCTGGTCGGCCTCAACCTCTACCGCGGTGTCGCGGCCGGCCACGACATCACCCTGACCGAGGGTGCGCGCCTGCACAGCGCGGACGCCGGCGACGGCGACGTCTTCGCGGTCGTGCACCCCCGCGCGGTGGCGCTGCACGTGGCACCACCGAGCGGCAGCCCCCGCAACACCTGGCAGGGCACCGTCGCCGCGATCGACCTGCACCGCGACCACGTCCGGGTGCACATCACGGGACCGCTGCCGATCGTGGCGCAGATCACCCCCGGCAGCCTCGCCGAGCTCTCCCTGCGTGAGGGGGTCGCGGCCTGGGTGTCGGTCAAGGCTTCCGAGGTGGAGCTGTTCCCTCGCTGACCCCCGCCCCGCGGGGGCGCCGAGACGGTCAGCCCTCGGCGCGGTCGGGGGCGGGGTAGGCGGGCAGCCCGTCGATGCTGGACGCATTGCGCTCGGCCCGGTAGGCCACCAGACCGTCGGGTCCCTTCTTCTCGCTCCACCGGTCGAGCACGTCGCGGGGGCCCTGAACCTCCAAGAGGGGCACGCCGTACCCGCAGGACGACGAGATGCGCGTCACCGCCACGCGGATGTAGGCGCGGGCGCCGACGTGCGGCGGGAAGCGCTGGTCGAGCGTCGCGTACGCCGGCTCGTCGGGCAGCACCACCTGGCCGCGGCCGTGGAGCCGCACGATGCGCGGGGGACCCGAGAACGCGCAGGCCATCAGCACGATGCGCCCGTTGTCGCGCAGGTGCGCAATGGTCTCCGAGCCGCTGCCGGTGAGATCCTGGTAGGCGACCTCGTGCGCACCGAGCACCCGTAGGGTGTCCATGCCCTTCGGCGACACGTTCACGTGCCCGTCGAGCGCTCCCGGCGCAGTCGCGACGAAGAACACCGGCTGCGCCTCGAGCCACGCGCCCAGCTTCGGGTCGATGCGATCGATCTGCTCGGCCATCCCCCGCACGCTACCGCGTCGCCGGCGACATGCCCATGGCGCGCAGGGAGCGCCTGTCCATCCGACAACGTCCCGCCCCCGTTGCATCAGAATAGGCTTGCCGACCTACCGGAGGTCATCCATGAAGAAGGTCCTGTTCGGTCTCGTGGTGCTGCTCGCCGTGGCGGCGCTGGCCGTGGAGCTGGTCGCTCCGCAGCTGGCGAGCGCCCGCATCGAGGAGCGGGTCCAGGAGCAGACCGCGGGCGCGCTGGGCGTGTCCGCGCGGGTCGGTCCGTTCCCGGTGGTCACCCGGCTGCTCGCCACCAACGAGGTGCCGCGCCTGAGCGTCACCATCGACGAGGTCGTCGGGCAACAGCTGCCGGTGGCGGCGGTGCGCTTCGAGCTCGAGGGCGTGTCGCTGGACCGCGACGCCCTGTTGGGCGGGCAGGTGCGGGTGCGCGCCATCGACCGCGGGCGGGTCACCGCCGTGCTGGACCCCAACGTGCTGACCGACGCCCTCGGCGTGCCCGTGCGGATCGAGGACGGCCAACTCGTGGTGGAGATCGCCGGCACCCGGCGCACGCTGCCCTTGGACGTGCAGGGCGGCGCCGTGCGCCTGCCCGCCGGCTTGCCCGACATCGCACTGCCCGACATCCTGCCGTGCGCCCCCGACGAGACGGCCACAGGCGGTGACCGCATCGAGCTGTCCTGCACCATCGACGTGCCGCCGCCCTTCCTGCAGTAGCGCGCCGGAGCGGCTAGATCCAACCCCGCTCGGCGGCGATGCGGGCCGCATCGAACCGGTTCCTGGCGCCGACCTTGGCCATGGCCGTGGACAGGTAGTTGCGAACCGTGCCCGCCGCGAGGGAGACCTGCTCGGCGATGGCCGCCACCGGCCCCCCCTGCATGGTGAGCCGGAGCACCTGCGCCTCCCTGGGGGTCAAAGGGGACTGCGGCACGGTCAGGGCGCGGGCGGCGACCTCCGGGTCGATGTAGCGGTTGCCCATCTGCACGTCACGCAGGATGCTGACGAGGCGCTCGGCCGGCGTGGTCTTGGGGACGAACCCCTGCACCCCCGCCTGCAGGGCGCGGCGCAGCACCGCGGGGCGTGCCTGACGGGTCACGATGACGATCGGCACGTCCATGCGCGCGCGGATGTCCGCAGCGGCCTCGATGCCGTCCCTGCCCGGCATGAGCACATCGAGCACCACGATGTCGGGCCGGTGCTCCAGGGCCTGTGCCACGGCGCAATCGCCGTTGCCGACCGCGGCCACGACCTCGACGTCCGCCTCCTGCTCGAGCAGGGCGACGAACGCCCCCCGAAACAGGTCCTCCTCGTCCGCCAGCACGATTCTCACGGCGGGGGAAGGTGGCGTCGCCCGCGTGCGCTCCAACAGAACATGGTCATCGTTGTCTCCCATGAGAACTACACCGGTGTGCAGTATACGGGGGGGCCTGCGCGCGCGAACCCGTACGCTGTGGTGGTGACCTCGATCGAGGGTCGGCGCCGTCCGTGGCGCCGCCGAGCCGTCCTGGGAGGGCCGCTGCGCATGAGGGTCCGACGCGTGTCGGTGGTGGTGCTCGTGCTCGTCGCTGTGGCGTGCTCCTCGGACGATACCGGATGGACGAGCCGCGCCGTCGGTGACGTGGTGTTCGACCACCCGCGCGCCTGGGTCGTCTACGAAGACGAGGACACCCGCATCGAGGACGCCCTGGTCGAGGTCGTCGACCAGGACAACAACGGCGTCGCCGTCTACCGCTACCGCAACACCGCAGACGGGTTGACGACGCTCACGGACGCCTTCGAGCAGGAGCTGGAGGCCGTCGACGGGCAGATGGTCACCGCGGGCCCCGCGGACGTCCACGGCGCCCCGGAGGCCGTGCTGCTGCAAGCCGAGCTCGAGTACGACGAGGGTGACCGGTCGCGCCCCTACCGGCTGTCGCGGCTGCTCATCGAGCGGGACGACGTCATCGTCGAGATCCGCAGCCGCGAGCCGGTGGCCGGCGGGGACCCAACGCTCCAACGGGTGCTCGACTCCGTTCGGGTCGCCGACTGACCGCAGCCCGCCGGGAGCCCCCTCGTATGCAGGACGGTCAGGCGCTGGGTCGGCCGGGTGCAGGCGACGTAGAGGCCGCGCAGGCCCCGCTCCTCGACGATCGCCGCCGGCTCGACCACGACGACACTGTCGAACTCCAGGCCGCGGACGTCCTCGACGGTGTGGACGACGGCGTGCCCGCCGGCCCACTGGCGCACCGCCGCCGCCATGGCGCTCGGGGCCACGACCGCCACCGTGCCGCCAGCCTCCACGAGACCGGCCACCGTCGCCGCCAGCGTCCCCGGCAGCACCGACCGCTCGACCCGCTCGACCTCCGGGTGCGCCCCGGTCCGGCGCACCGACCGGGGGGGTCCCAACGCCGGGGTGGTGACGGCCAGCATGGTCCCCGCCCACTCCATGATCTCGGCCGGCGTGCGGTAGTTGACCGTCAGCGCGCGGATGGTCGAGCGGCCGCGGGCACCCACGAGCAACCGGGCGACGTCCTCCCAGCTGCCTGGCGTCCACACCCCGCCGGCCTGCCCGAGGTCGCCCACGATCGTCATGGACCGCGACGGGCACCGGCGGGTGAGCATCCGCCACTGCATGGGGGTCAGCTCCTGCGCCTCGTCGACCAGCACGTGGGCGAAGGTGCTGGCCTCCTCGTCGGTGGTCAGGCAGGCAGCGAGCTCGTCGAGCAGCGCGAGGTCGTCCGCGCTCCACGCCGCGTCGGTCGGACGGACCAGCAGCGCCTGCTCCGCGTCGGTCAGGATGCCGGCGGCGGCGTGCCGCAGGCGGCGTGGCGAGGCGAACAGCTGCCGCACCACGGCCCGGGCCAGGAGCGGCGGCGCCTCCCCGCCCCGTGCCCGCCCCCGAACATGTCGGGCCACGCGCGCGAGCACCGCCGCCATGCGCCCGTCCGCCTTGACCACCGCCGCCTCGTGGGCGTCGGCGGCACCGACCGGCGGAAGGCCCGGCAGGTCCGCCAGGCGGCCGAGGCGCACGCTGTCCTCGCCGAGGGAGGGCAGCACCTCCCCGATGGCCCGCAGGAAGCCCGGGGTCGGGCCGACCAGCAGGACCCGGCCGTGGTCAAGGCGCCCGCGGTGCGTGTAGAGCAGGTAGGCGGCGCGGTGCAGGGCGACGGCGGTCTTGCCGGTGCCCGGCCCGCCCTGCACCACCAGGACGCCCTCCAGCGGCGCCCGCACGACCTCGTCCTGCTCGCGCTGGATCGTCGCGACGATGTCGCGCATCGTGCCCGTGCGCCGGCGGTCGAGCGCGGTGAGCAGCGCCGCCTCGCCAACAAGCGCCAGCTCGCCGCCGGCCGACTCGGCCAGCAGCTCGTCGTCGAGGTCCACCACCTGCCGGCCGCGGCAGCGGATGTGCCGGCGGCGCGTGACCCCGAGCGGCTCGGCGCCGGTCGCGCGGTAGAACGACGCCGCAGCCGGGGCGCGCCAGTCGAGCACCAGCGGTTCGAACGCGGCGTCGGCGACCGCGACCCGCCCGATGTGCACGTGCCCCCCGTCGTGCAGGTCCAGGCGGCCGAACACCAGCGGTTCCTGACCGACCTCCAGCGCGGCGAGCCGCCGGGCGCTGGTCTCGACGAACACGTCACGGTCGAAACGGGCCTGGTGCGTGCCGCCCGCGCCGAGACGCACGACCCCCGCCGCGAGCGTGCGGGCCCGATCGCGGAGCGCGGCCAGCCGCGCGTACGCACGGTCGACATGGCCCTGCTCCGCGGTGATCTCCGGGTGACTGGTCACCTGCTCCCCCCTCACCTGCTCCCCCCTCACCGGCTCCCCCCTCACCGGCTCCCCCCGCACCTGCTCCCCCCTCATCCCTCGTCGGCCAACCGTCGCACCCTGCCCCACACCCGGCCCTTGCGGCAAGGGGTCCCCCGTGTGGGAGAATGGACGTGGCCTACAGGGGCAGCCCGAGCGAGCGGGCGACCAGCAAGCGCTGGACCTCGCTGGTGCCCTCGCCGATCTCGAGGATCTTCGCGTCCTGGTAGAAGCGGCCCACGGGGTAGTCGGTGGTGAACCCGTACCCGCCGAAGACCTGGCAGGCCCCGCGGGCGGCGTCGACCGCCGCCTCGGTCGCGAACAGCTTGGCGACCGACGCCGCCCGCGCGAACGCCTGGCCGGAGGCCGCCAGCCAGCAGGCGTAGCGGTACTGGTTGCGGGCGAGCTGGGCGGCGACCTCCATGTCGGCGATCGCGAACGCGACGCCCTGGTTGGCGCCGATCGGGCGCCCGAAGGCCTCGCGCTGGGTGGCGTAGGCGACGCACTCGTCGATGCAGCCCTGGATCAGCCCGACCGCCAGGGCGGCGATGGCGATGCGGCCCTCGTCCAGGATAGCGAGGAAGTTGGCCAGACCCCGGCCCTCGTCGCCGAGCTGGTGATCCGCGGGCACCCGGCACCCCTCGAAGGCCAGGTCGCGGGTGTCGCTGGCGTGCCAGCCGACCTTGCGGTAGCCCGCGCCGACCGTGTAGCCCGGCGTGCCGGTCGGCACCACGAAGTTGGTGACCTGCCGGCGGCCGTCGACCTCGCCGGTCCCGGCGGTGACCGTCACGAGCGCCGAGATGTCGGTGCCGGCGTTGGTGATGAACTGCTTGGCGCCGTCGATCACCCACCCGTCCCCGTCGCGCACCGCGGTGGTCCGCAGGGCCGCGGCATCCGTGCCCCCGCCCGCCTCGGTGAGCCCGAACGCGGCGAGATGCTCCCCGCGCGCCAGCGGCGGTAGCCAGCGCTCCCGCTGCGCCGCGGAGCCGAACCGGAAGATCGGCATCGCCCCGAGCCCGACCGCGGCCTCCAGGGTCACCCCGAGGGACTGGTCGACCCGGCCGATCTCCTCGATGGCCAGGCACAGCGACAGCAGGTCCCCGCCCATCCCGCCGTACTCCTCGGGGAAGGGCAGCCCGAACAGGCCCATGGCGCCCATCTCCGCGACGAGGTCGAGCGGGAACGCACGGTCGGCGTTCATCGCCTCGGCGCGCGGGGCCACCCGCTCGACCGCGAACGCGCGCACCACCTGGCGCAGCTCCTCCTGCTCGGGCGTGAGCGCGAACGACAGCGCCATCGATGATCCCTTCGAGGGGCGGCAGGCCCTCGGCAGTCTACGAGCCGGCGCTCGCTGATCCCGGCTGCCCTCCCGCCCCGGTACGCCAAGGCGGTCCGCGCGACGACGACGGGCGTGCTGTCCCCCCGGACCTGCGGGCCATGGGGCGTATTGGGTAGCCGGGGCTACCCGCACGCCTGCTCACAACCCGGACCTCGCAGATCTTCGGGTCTGCCTCTGGTTACCGGCCGGTAGATGGGGTCTCAGCGACATATCTGTCCCTCCCACCCCATCTACCGCCGGGTAACGTCGGTTGCGCGCAGGCCCACCTCGGTGACGTGCACGGCATCATGCCCGTGCCGATCGCGCAGCCGGGCCGCCGCCTCAGAGGTGAGCGGCGGCGTCGTCCAACGCGAGGCCATGTCGCGAGTACGCAGGTCGCTCTCGGGCGCCAGGGTGGCGATGCGCGGATCTTCGCTCAGCGGCGACGGGCGACGTTGGCGAGCAGCACCGCGATCGCCACGAGCAGGCCCGCGACGAGGACCAGGCGGGCCACCCCCGCCAGCGCGGTCAGCGCCAGGTAGGCGACGAAGACGAGTACCGCGACGAACAGCAGCCCGCCGCCGCGGCCCGCCCCGCCGGGGCCGGCCCTCACGTCTGCCTCCACGCACGCACGACCCGGGAGGGGCTCGCCTTGCCGAGCTGGCCCTCCATCCACCTGCTGGTCGCCACCAGGCGGGCCAGGTCGACGCCGCTCGCCACGCCGAGCCCATCGAGCATCCAGACGAGGTCTTCGGTGGCGAGGTTGCCCGTGGCCGACTGCGCGTAGGGGCACCCGCCCAAGCCGCCGGCGGCGGCATCCACCACGGTCACGCCCGCCTGCAGCGCGGCCAGCGTGTTGGCCAGCGCCTGGCCGTAGGTGTCGTGGAAGTGCACCGCCAGGCGGTCGGGGCCGACGCCGTGCCGGCCGAACGCGGCGAGCAGCGCCGCGACGTGCCCGGGCGTGCCGACCCCGATCGTATCGCCGAGGCTCAGGGCGTCGCACCCGAGGTCCAGCAGGCGCCGTCCGACCGCCACGACGGCCTCGACGGGCACCGGCCCCTCCCACGGGTCACCGAAGCACATGGACAGGTAGGCGCGCACACCCAGGTCCTCGGCGCGGGCTCTGGCCACCACGGGGGCGAACATCGCGATCGACTCCTCGACGCTGCGGTTGAGGTTGCGCTGCGCGAAGGTCTCCGTCGCGCTGCCGAAGATGGCGACGTCGTGCGCACCCGCCGCCAGGGCGCGATCCAGACCGCGGTCGTTGGGGACGAGCACGGGGAAGCGGGCGCCGGCACCCTCGGGCAGGCCGGCGACCACCGCGTCGGCGTCGGCCAGCTGGGGCACCCACCGGGGCGGTACGAAGCTGGTCGCCTCGATGACGGACAGGCCCGCGTCGGCGAGGCGGCCGATCAGCTCGAGCTTGACCGCGGTCGGGACGGTCCGCGGCTCGTTCTGCAGCCCGTCGCGCGGGCCGACCTCCCAGATGGTCACCCGCTCGGGCAACCCCGCCAGCACGACCGGGTCCGCCGCGCGGGTCATGGGGTCTCGCCCTCCCGCGGGTCCACGACGGCGAGGAGCTGATCCATGCCGACGGTGTCGCCGACGCGCACCGCGAGGGAGACGACCGTGCCGTCGCTCGCCGCGGTGATGGGATGCTCCATCTTCATCGCCTCGACCACGGCCAGCGTCTGGCCGAGCCGCACCACCTCACCCTCCGCCACGTGCACCGCCGCCACTGTCCCCGGCATCGGCGACAGCAGCGCACCGCCGGTCGGCACGGCCGCGTGGCGCGCGGCCACGATCCCCTGCTCGTCGGCCAGCGCCCACGTCCCGACGTCGGGCGCCGCGAGCCACACCGTGCCGTCCGCTGTCGCGGTCGCGAACGTGGCCTGTTCGCCATCGACCGCCACGACGAGCCGCGCGCCGTCCCGGTGCGCGGTGGCGGGCAGCGCCGGACCGTCGTCGAGGCGCACCTCGGCGGCGGCCGGTGTCCCCCGCACGGCCACAGTCACGAGCCGACCGCCGGCGCGCACCCGCCACCGCGCCCAGGCGTGCGCACCGACGCGCCAGCCGTCGACGGCGTCGAAGGGGTCTGCCCCCGCACGGGCGGGGGCGAGGTCGAGGAGGCGGACCAGTCCCGCGGCCGCGAGCAGCAGGTCGGGGACGGCAGGAGGGCCCGTCTGCTCGACGTGGCGCCGGACCAGACCGGTGTCGAGCGTGCCGGCCACGACCTGCGGGTCGGCGAGCAGGCGGGCGAGGAACGCCGTGTTGGCCGTCACGCCGAGCACGACCGTGCGCTCCAGGGCGCGCCGCACCCGTCGCAACGCCGCCGGGCGGTCGGCGCCCCAGGCGATGACCTTGCCCAGCAGCGGATCGTACGTGCTGCCCACCGCGGTGCCGGCGACGGCCCCGGGGTCCACGCGCACGCCCGGACCCGACGGCCACGAGCACTCGAGCAGGGTGCCACCGGTGGGCAGAAACCCCCGGACCGGGTCCTCGGCGTACACGCGCGCCTCGATGGCGTGGCCCTGCGGACGCAGGTCGTCCTGGGTGCACGGCAGCGGCTGCCCCGCGGCGACCCGCAGCTGCCACTCCACCAGGTCCACGTCGTAGACCGCCTCGGTGACAGGGTGCTCGACTTGCAGGCGGGTGTTCATCTCCAGGAAGGCCGGGGTGGCGTCGGGGTCCGCGCCGTCCACGAGGAACTCGACGGTGCCGGCCCCGACGTAACCGCAGGCCACGGCCACCGCGACGGCGCTGCGGGCCATCCCGTCGCCGGCAGCGCGGCTGATCGCGGGGGCCGGGCACTCCTCGACGAGCTTCTGATGGCGCCGCTGCAGGCTGCACTCGCGCGCACCCAGGTGGACCACGCCGCCGTGCGCGTCGGCGAACAGCTGCACCTCGACGTGGCGTGCGACCGAGACGTAGCGCTCGAGCAGGAGCGCATCGTCCCCGAACGCGGCGCGGGCCTCCCGCCGCGCCGCTGCGAGCGCCTGCGCCAGCTGGTCCGGTTCCGTGACGACACGCATGCCCTTGCCACCGCCGCCGGCTGCGGCCTTCACGATCAGGGGGTAGCCCACGTCGCCGGCCGCCGCGGCCAGCGCCGCGTCGTCCATGTCCGGGGCGTGCACCCCGGGGACCACCGGAACGCCCGCGGCCTCGACGATGGCCTTCGCGCTGCGCTTGTCCCCCATGGCCTCGATGACCTCGGGGGGCGGACCGACGAAGGCGACCCCCGCGTCGGCGCACGCCCGAGCGAACCCGGCGTGCTCGGCCAGGAAGCCGTAGCCGGGATGGACCGCCTGCGCGCCGGTGCGCCGGACCGCATCGAGGATCCGCTCGATCGCCAGGTAGGAGGCGGCGGCGGCGGGCGCAGGCCCCAGCCACAGGGCGATATCGGCGGCCTGCACGTGGGGGGCGTCGACGTCAGCGTCGCTGTACACCGCGACCGCTCGTATCCCGAGCGCGCGCAGCGTCCGGATGACGCGCACGGCAATCTCCCCGCGGTTGGCGACCAGGACCGTGTCGAACATCATCGCGCGGCCATCACGCGGGACCGTGCAGGAACAGGGCCACCACACGGCCCCGATCCACAACGCAGTCCAGCGCTATTCACGAGTCTCGCGCCACCCACGGGGGCGTGGCCCCCTCCAGGAACGCCGCCATGCCCGCCTGGCCCTCCGCGCCGGCCCGCAGCCCGGCGATCAGCTCCGCCATCTCGGCGGCGACATCGTCGAGCGGTCCCATCGCCTGGTCGGGCAGCCGCTTGGCGACGGCGACCGCCTGAGGTCCGGCACGCCGGCAACGGTCCACCACGGCCGCGACGGCGGCGTCAAGCGCGGCACCGTCGGCCGCGACGTCGTGCACCAGCCCCACCTCACGGGCACGGGGCGCACCGAAGCGGGCGCCGGTCACGAAGGCTGACCGGGCGAAGGACCGCCCGACCTTGCGCACCACGTAGGGAGCGATCACGGCCGGAGCCAGCCCGAGGGCGACCTCGGTGAACGCGAAGGTGGCCCCGGCGACCGCGACGGCGACGTCGCAGACGGCGACCAGGCCGGCGCCGCCACCGATGGCGGGACCCTGCACCCGCCCGACCAGCGGCTTCGGCAGGTCGTCGAGTGCCTGCAACATCCGCGCGAGGCGCATGGCGTCCGCGACGTTGTCCTCGTAGGACGCCTCGCGAGCCCTTTGCATCCACTGGAGGTCCGCGCCCGCGCTGAAGGCGTCACCGGCACCCGTGAGCACGACGACCCGCACGTCGTCGTCGCGGGCGAGCTCCACAGCAGTGTCGTGCAGCAGGCCGACGAGGCGGTCGTCGAAGGCGTTGCGGACCGCCGGGCGGTTCATCGTGACGGTGGCGACCCCGCGCTCGTCGCGGGCGACCTCGAGCTCGGTCACCGACTGCCTCGCATCCCTGGACGCATCCCGCGACCCTACCGCCGCACGGTGCGCGTCACGGGTAGTCGTCCCGGGACGATGAGCGTGCCACCGGAGAAGTCGCCGGGCCACGCCCCACCGGGTCACATCCGGAAGACGCCGTAGCGAGCGCGCGCGATGGGGGCGTTGGCGCACGCCGACAGGGCCAGACCGACAATGGTGCGCGTGTCGGCTGGGTCGATGACGCCGTCGTCCCAGAGGCGAGCCGTGGCGTAGTAGGGGTGGCCCTGGCGCTCGTACTGGGCGCGGATCGGCTCCTTGAACGCCTCCTCGTCCTGCGTGGACCAGGCCTGCCCGGCCGCCTCGGCCTGCTCCCGGCGGATGGTCGCCAGGACGGTGGCGGCCTGTTCGCCGCCCATCACCGAGATGCGCGCATTGGGCCACGTCCACAGGAACCGCGGGTCGTACGCCCGTCCGCACATGGCGTAGTTGCCCGCCCCGAAGGACCCGCCGACCACGACGGTCAGCTTGGGCACCGCGGCGCACGAGACGGCCGTGACCATCTTCGCGCCGTCCTTGGCGATCCCGCCCGCCTCGTACTCGCGGCCGACCATGAAGCCGGAGATGTTCTGCAGGAAGAGCAGGGGTATGCCGCGCTGGTCGCACAGCTCGACGAAGTGGGCGCCCTTCAGCGCGGACTCACTGAAGAGGATGCCGTTGTTCGCCACGATCCCGACGGGGTGGCCGTGGACACGGGCGAAACCGGTCACCAGCGTCGAGCCGTACAGGGCCTTGAACTCGTGGAACCGGCTGTGATCCACCAGGCGGGCGATGACTTCGCGGACGTCGTAGCGGGTGCGGGGATCCACGGGCACCACCCCGTGCAGCTGCGCGGGATCGACGGCGGGCTCGGCTCCCGCAACCCGCTGCCACGGGCACGCCGACCGCGGGCCGAGCGACGCCACGATCGACCGGACCAGCGCCAGTGCGTGCGCGTCGTCGGCCGCCAGGTGGTCGACGACCCCCGACGTGCGGGCGTGCAGGTCACCGCCGCCGAGCTCCTCGGCGGTGACGACCTCGCCGGTGGCGGCCCGCACCAGCGGCGGCCCGCCGAGAAAGATGGTGCCCTGCTCGGCGACGATGATCGTCTCGTCGCTCATCGCCGGGACGTAGGCGCCACCGGCCGTGCACGAGCCGAGCACCGCGGCGACCTGCGCGATGCCCGCCGCGGACAGCTGCGCCTGGTTGTAGAAGATCCGGCCGAAGTCGTCGCGGTCGGGGAACACCTCGTCCTGGTGGGGCAGGAAGGCGCCGCCGGAATCGACCAGATACAAACACGGCAGGCGGTTGGCGAGCGCCACCTCCTGGGCCCGCAGGTGCTTCTTCACCGTCATCGGGTAGTAGGTGCCGCCCTTGACCGTCGCGTCGTTGGCGACGATGACGGCTTCCCGGCCGGCCACGCGCCCGACGCCGGTGATGATGCCGGCACCGGGGGCATCGCCGTCGTAGAGACCGTGGGCGGCCAGGGGTGACAGCTCCAGGAACGGGCTGCCCTGGTCGACCAGCATGTCCACCCGGTCGCGCGGCAGCAGCTTGCCGCGGGCGGTGTGCCGTTGCCGCGCGGTCTCGCTGCCGCCCCGCGCAGCCTCGCCCAGCCGGGCCCGCAGGTCGGCGACCAGGGCCCGGTGCGCGGCCTCGTTGTCCCGGAAGGCCGCGGACTCGGGGTCGGCGGTGCTGGTGAGCACCTCGCCGAGGGGAGCACCGTCGTGCATGGAGGTCAGGCCGCTCGCCGGGATGGGGGACGCATCGCCTGTCAGCCTAGTGGCTGCGGCGGCCCGGCGGTCGGCGGCACCGCCGAGGCTACTCCGGCAGGGGCGGGAAGCGGTAGGACAGCGCCACGGCCGTGCCGAGGACCCAGAGGGCGCCGCCACCGAAGGACAAGGTGGTCCACATGCTCGCCGCCGAGTAGAAGGACTCGACGGTCCAGACCGCCGTGGCGACACCCAGCGCGATGAGCGCCAGCCACACCACCGTGGTCAGGACGAACCGGCGCACGCGCGTGGCACGCCGCCGCCGGGCAGCGCGGGGGTCGGACGGTGCCGGGTCCACCGCCACGCCGGCCAGCGGGTCCGGCCTGCTCTCCTCCACCTGCGCTCTGGCCTCCACGGCGAAGGCCGCGATGATGTCATCGGGGATGTACAGCACGTCGGTGTACAGCGGATCGCTCCACATGGGAACTCCTTCGCGGTCAAGCCCGGGGCCACGACACCCGGGTGCGGTCCCTTATGGCTTCGGCAGACTCGGAAGATCCTTGACCGCGCCACCGTGGCCGATCGTCGGGGCCTGCCGGCCGTCGGGCCCCGGGCGCCCGGCGCGGCGTGGCATGATGCGGGGGTGGGAAAAGCCGCTGCCCGGCGGGGGGTGACCGCCGCGCTGTGCGCGGTGGCTCTGGTCGCCTGCACCGGCGCGGACCAGGTCGAGTCCCCCGAGGCTGACCGGGACCCGTCGCAGACTCGAGCGCAGACGGCCGCGTCCGCCCCCGGCGAGCCCACCATCACCCCCGCGGTGCCCTTCGACCTGACCGTGGACACCATCACCCTGGTCGGCATGAGCAACGCCGAGATCCGGGGCGCGGCGGCCCCCCCGGCCGACGACGGCGCCGCGGTGCGCGCCGTGGCGGGGGCCCGCGACGTCCTCGCGGCCTTCCTCGACGCGCAGTTCGTCGCCGCGGACACGCGCTTCACCGCCGGCCCGATCGACCGCCTGCTGTCCGCGCGAGCCCTGGGCACGATCAGCGAGCAGGCCCGGGCGGGTCTCGGGCAGGTGGCGCTGCCCGTGGCGCGCACCGTCACGGGGCCCGCATCCGCCCAGGCGCACGTCCTGGTGCACGGCGGCGAGGTGGACGCGGTGACGCTCACCTACGAGGCGCTGCTGACCGTCGTCCGCCCCGACGACAGCGCGGCACCCGCCACGCTGTCGGGCGCGATGACCTTCATCCCGACCCCCGAGGGCTGGCGGGCCGACGCCGTGGAGGCCACCAGCGACCTGCCCGAGGTGACCTCGTGAGGCGGCTCTGCGCCCTCCTGGCGATCGCCGGCTGCCTGCTCGGCCTGGTCGGTGCGGCAGGCGCCGCCACCGTCGCGCACCGCGCCTCGGTGCACCCCGCCCACGCCCAGGACGGCCTGCTGACCATCCTGGCGATCGGTTCCGACCTCGGGCCCCCGCACCGGCCCGGCGACCCGCTGCGGGGACGTGCCGACGGGGTGCACCTGATCGCGGTGGACGCCAGCGCGCGCCGCGCGACCGTGGTGAACATCCCCCGGGACACCTTCGTCGCCGGCGCCAAGCTCTCCGACCAGCTGTTCAACCTCGGTCCCGAGGGCTTCACCGCGACCGTCGCCGCCTTCACGGGCGTGCGCATCGACTACTGGGCCCTCATGACCTTCCGCTCGATCGAGAACGTGGTGGACGGCCTCGGCGGGGTCCTGGTCGACGTCGACCAGCCGATGTTCGACCCGTTCTCCGGCTCGAACTTCTCGCCGGGCCCGCAGCGGCTCGCGGGCCATCAGGCGCTGTCGTTCGTCCGCAACCGCCGCTCCGTGGCCGGCGGGGACTTCGGGCGCACGCGCAACCACGGCAACCTCATGCGCTTCACGCACGCGCAGATCCGTGCCGAGGCCACCGACCTGCCGCAGCTCGGACGCATGGTCGCGCTCTTCGCCCGCAACACCGTCACGTCCATCCCGCGCTCCGAGCTGCTGCCGCTGGCCCGCCTGGCCCTGCAGATCGAGCCCGCGCAGGTGCTGCAGACGCCGTTGGGGGGCTCGATCGGCGTCGGGCCGGGCGGCTCGTCGATCGTCCACCTGCGACCGGGTGACGCCTTCGACCGGATCCGTGCGGGGCAGGTCGGCCCGTAGCCACCCTCGCCCACGTTAGAATTCGGGGATGGACCGCTACCTGCGACACCGCCTGATCATGGCCGCTGCCGTCGTCGTGCTGCTGCTCGCGGCCTGTGGCGAGGACGCCGACGACGAGCCGACCGGCATGTCGTCGCCGTCGCCCGAGGCGACCGAGAGCGCTGAGCCCGACTCCAGCCCCTCCCCCACCCCGGACCGCACCGAGCAACCCGATCCCGCGGACGACCCCACGAACGACGCGGTCACCGGAGGGGGCCAGGCGTCGGTGTGGTTCGCGCGCCAGAGCGAGGCCGGGATCTGGCTGGAGCCCGAGACACTGCCGCTTGACCCGGGCACCGAGCGGGTCCTGCGGGCCGTGGTCGAGGCGGTCGTGGACGGTCAGAGCGCCCACCCGGCGCTGACCAGCCTGGTACCGGCCGGGACCGAGGTCCTCGACGTGCGGATCGAGGACCGGGTCGCGGTCATCGACCTGTCCGGCGACATCGCCGACGCCGGCGGCAGCTCGGCGCAGGAGTCGGCGCTGGCCCAGCAGCTCGCGCAGACGGCCACCCAGTTCGAGACCGTCGACGCTCTGCGCCTGCTGGTCGACGGCCAGCCCATCGACGAGCTGTGGGGGCACCTGGACTGGTCGCAGCCGCTCACCGCCGACCCGGCCGCGGTCGCGCCCATCATCATCGAGCAGCCCACCTGGGGGGCCGTGCGCCCGCCGGGCCCCGTCACGGCGTCGGGCTCCTCGGTGACCTTCGAGTCCACGGTGGAGCTGCGCCTGGTGGCGCCCGACGGCACGGTGGCCGAGGACACGTTCACCACCGCGGCGCAACCCGACGTGGGCCGACGGGGGCCGTGGAGCCACACCTTCGACACCGAGGCGACCACGCCGGGCACGTGGACGATCGAGGCCATCGAGCCCGACGCCTCGGATGGAGAAGGTCGCCCCCCCTACACCACCAGCGTCGAGTTCACCGTCGGCTGAGCGGCTCGCTGGCCTACGTGCCCGGTCCCAGGGTCGCGGGGATGGCGACCCGCCAGCCCGGCTCCCCGAGCCCGAGGTCGGCGAAGCGGCCCTGGTTGACCTCCAGTGCGGCCCGGTAGGCCACCCCCGGGTCGTGCACCGGGCACGGGTCGGCCTCGCAGGGGTCCATGTCGAGGATGGCCAGCACCGTGCCGTCCTCGGCGAGGAACGCGATGGACAGCGGGATGAGCGTGTCGCGCATCCAGAACCCGCCGGTCCGGTCGTCCGGGAACATGAACAGCATGCCGGCCTCCTGCGGCAGCTCCTCGACACCCATCAGCCCCTGCTGGCGCAGGTCGGGGGTGTCGGCGACGTAGACGGGCTTCGGCACGTGGACGCCGTCCGGGTCGAGGATGACGCTGGACCGGCTGAAGGGCGGCAGTGGCTCGAGCGCGTCCCGCTCCGGCTCGACGTCTGCCAGCGCCGCGGCGATCTTGCGGTCGACGTGGCGGTCGTAGCGGTGCAGCATCGAGGCGACCTGGTCGCGCAGGATGGTGGCGCGCGGCTGGAAGGTCCCGTCGCCGAAGCCTTCGATGATGCCGTGCTCGTCGGCCCAGTGGATGCCCGGGGCGTGGACGCTGGTGTGGGGGACGTCGCGGAAGACGTGGGTCGCACCCGCCATCCCCGCCACACCGACGAGCACGGCCGCCGCCAGGGCCAGCAACAGCACGGAGTTGCGCACGACACGGGCCTTTCCTGGGAGCGCCGCCCCCGGTCACGGGCGTGCGCAGGGTCCCCAGGTTAACGGCGCCCGGACGTGCTCCACGTCCCCGGCCCAGAGCCGGTGCAGCGTGCCCAGACGGTCACGCAGCTCGAGCAGTCCGTCCTCGCCCACCCCCTCGGCCACGCCGAGGAGCACCTGGTCCCCGCGGGTGAGCCGCACCGGTTGCCCGATGGTCGCGCACCGGGCGCGGTAGGCGTCCAGGAAGCCGGTGGGCTGCTCCTGCCAGTCGAGGTAGCGCCGGCCGAACAGCCCCGCGAACGCGGCGAGCACGCGCCAGCGGCCGACGGGCGCACCGCCGGCCTCGGCCAGCGACGTCGCATCCGGCGCGTCCGCCGGTCGTGGGTGGTCCCGCCAGTCGACGTTGACGCCGACGCCGAGCACGACGGCGCCGTCGGCTGCGGTCTCGGCCATGATGCCCGCCCCCTTGCGGCCGCCGAGGAGCAGGTCGTTGGGCCACTTGAGCGCGACGTGCGGGCAGTAGCGATCGGCCACCTCGGCAAGCGCCACGCCGGCCAGCAGGGGCAGCAACGCGAGCACGCCGGCCGGCGCCGCGGGGCGCAGGACGCAGCTGACCAGCAGCGATGTGCCGGCCGGCGCCTGCCACGACCGCCCGCGCCGCCCCCTCCCGGCGGTCTGCGCATCCGCGATCACCAGGTGCATCTCCGGCGCCCCGTTCCGCGCGGCCGCCAGCGCCTGCTCCTGGGTGGAGGCCAGCTCGGCATGCCACTCCACGCCGGCCACCAGCGACGGCCCGTCGACGAGGGACGCGACGAGAGCTGGGGGCGGGCCGGACATGGCCCTACTGTCGCACCTCCTACAATCCGGCGGCGTCCACCCAGGAGAGAGCAGACCGTGAGCCAGACCACCGAGGAGAAGCTCCAGGAGCTGCGCCGGCGGGTGCGCGAAGCCGAGCACGCCGGCTCCGAGCAGGCTGTGGAGAAGCAGCACGCGAAGGGCAAGCTGACCGCCCGGGAGCGCATCGACCTCCTGCTCGACGCCGGCTCGTTCACCGAGACCGACCGCCTCGCGGTCCACCGGGCCACCGGTTTCGGCATGCAGGACCGCGCGGCCCCCGGCGACGGCGTGGTCACCGGCTACGGCATGGTCGCCGGTCGCGAGGTCTGCGTCTTCAGCCAGGACTTCACCGTCTTCGGCGGGTCGCTCGGCGAGGTGTTCGCCGAGAAGATCGTCAAGATGATGGACCTGGCCGTGCGCATGGGCGTGCCGGTCATCGGCATCAACGACTCCGGCGGCGCGCGCATCCAGGAGGGCGTGGTGTCCCTCGGAGGCTACGGCGACATCTTCTACCGCAACGTGCAGGCGAGCGGGGTCATCCCCCAGATCTCAGCCATCATGGGCCCCTGCGCGGGCGGCGCCGTCTACTCCCCGGCCATGACCGACTTCGTGTTCATGGTGAAGGAGACCTCCCACATGTTCATCACCGGTCCGGAGGTGATCAAGACGGTCACCGGGGAGGACGTCACCTTCGAGGACCTCGGCGGGGCGATGAGCCACAACACCCGGTCGGGCGTCGCGCACTTCGCCGCCGAGGACGAGCAGGCGTGCATCGACGACATCGTCCACCTGCTGTCTTTCCTGCCGGCGAACAACCTCGAGGAACCGCCGCGTGTCGTGCCCTCCGACCGGCCCGACCGCGCCGACCGCGAGCTCGACACGCTGGTCCCCGACTCCTCGAACACCGCCTACGACATGCGTGCGATCATCGGCCGCGTCGTCGACGACGGCGTGTTCTTCGAGGTGCAGGCCCACTGGGCCGCCAACATCGTGATCGGATTCGCCCGGCTCGACGGCTACCCGGTCGGCGTGGTCGCCAACCAGCCCATCCACCTGGCGGGCACGTTGGACGCCGCGTCCTCCATGAAGGCCGCCCGGTTCGTGCGCACCTGCGACGCTTTCAACATCCCGGTCGTGACCTTCGTGGACGTGCCCGGGTTCCTGCCGGGCACGGCCCAGGAGTGGGGGGGCATCATCCGCCACGGGGCCAAGCTGCTGTACGCCTACTGCGAGGCGACCGTGCCCAAGCTCACCGTCATCATCCGCAAGGCCTACGGCGGGGCGTACGACGTCATGGGCTCGAAGCACGTCGGGGCCGACGTCAACCTCGCGTGGCCCACGGCGGAGATCGCGGTGATGGGACCCCAGGGCGCGGTCAACATCCTCTACCGCAAGGAGCTCGACGAGGCCGCGGACCCCGCCGCCCGGCGGGCCGAGCTCGTCGAGCACTACGACCGCGAGCTCGCCAACCCGTGGAAGGCCGCGGAGCGGGGCTACCTCGACGACGTGATCGAGCCCAGCCGGACCCGGCCGATGCTCATCGACGCGCTGCGGTTCACCCGCACCAAGCGCCAGGTCCACCCGCCGCGCAAGCACGGGAACCTGCCGCTGTGACCGAGTTCCCCACCGCGCCGCTCGACCGCCCGACCCGGACGGTGACCGTCGCGGTGCTCGGGCTCGTCCTCGGGGTCATGGCGCTCACCGGGGTCACCGCCGAGGACCCGGCCAGCCGTGCCCTGTCCGTCGGCCTCGGCGCCCTGATCCTGCTGCTCGCCTGGGGCTACGCACCCGGCGTGCTCGTGGTCGACGGCCGGGTGCTGCACGTCCGCCGGCGGCTGTTCGGCCGCAGGGAGTTCACCGTGGCCGGGCGGGTCCACCGCCCCACGTGGCAGGTCGGGCTGCGCTCGGTGCGCAAGCTCGGATCGGGTGGGCTGTTCGGGTGGTACGGGTCCTTCTGGCGGCCCGGGGTCGGCTCGTTCCACGCCTACGTCACCGACCGGTCCCGCTCGGTGCTGTGCGAGACCGACGACGGCCCCGTGGTCGTCAGCCCCGCCGACCCCGACGCGTTCGCAACAGCCCTGCGCGAGGCGTCGTCGTGACCGGTGCGCCCCGGCATCTGCGGGTGGTCGCGGGGACCCCGACCGCCGAGGAGATCGCGGCCGTGGTCGTCGCGCTCGGCGGCGCCGCGACAGACCGGCGTCGGCCCCCACGACCACCGGCGGCCGCCTGGGCCCGTGCGGCGCGCCGCGAGGCGCTCGGCGCGCGTGCGCCCCGCAGTCCCCAGGACCTGCTCGGCCCGCTCTGAGCGAGCTTCGCCCCCCCCCCC
>JBBDQS010000012.1:40821-43645 GCA_040905805.1 Egibacteraceae bacterium
GGGGGGGGGGGGCCCGGGCCTGGCGGCGCGGCGGGGAGCCCTCCGCCAGACGGGTGAACTGGCTGGCGGTGAGGGTCTCGTGCTCGACCAGCGCCTGCGCCACGCGGTCGAGCGCCGGCCGGTCGCCGGCGAGGATCGCGTAGGCCCGGTCGTAGGCCTCGTCCATCACGGCGCGGATCTCGGCGTCGATGATCCGTGCGGTCTCCTGCGAGTGCGCCGGCGAGCCGTTGCCCGTGAGGTCGGAGTACGAGCGCGGCCCGAGGGTGGGGCTCATCCCCAGGTCGCAGATCATCTGCCGGGCGATGCGGGTGGCGCGCGCCAGGTCGTCGGCCGCGCCGCTGCCCGGGTCGTCGAAGACCAGCTGCTCGGCGACCCGCCCCCCGAGCAGCGTCGCCATCTCGTCCACCATGCTGGCCCGGGAGTGCATGCGCCGGTCGTCGCTGTCGTCGGAGTGCCAGGTGAACCCCAGCGCCTTGCCGCGCGGCATGATGCTGAGCTTGTGCGGGACCCGCCCCCCGGGCACGGCTCGCCCCACGAGCGCGTGGCCGGCCTCGTGGTAGCCCACGATGGTCTTGTGCTCGTCGCTCAGCGCGTGGCGGCGCGACCCGATGCCGAGCATGCTGCGCTCGATCGCCTCCTCGAGGATGCCCATGGTGAGCAGGTGCTCGCCCCGGCGGGTGGCGAGCAGGGCGGCCTCGTTGATGACGTTGGCCAGATCCGCGCCGGAGAAGCCGGGGGTGATGCCCGCGATGGCGTCCAGGTTCACATCGGCCGCGAGCGGCTTCTCGGCGGCATGCACGGCCAGGATGGCGGCGCGCCCCTCACGGTCGGGCAGCTCCACGGTCACCTGCCGGTCGAACCTGCCGGGCCGCACCAGCGCCGGGTCGAGCATGTCGGGGCGGTTGGTCGCGGCCATCACGATCACCGCGGAGCGCTTCTCGAACCCGTCGAGGGCGACGAGGATCTGGTTGAGGGTCTGCTCGCGCTCGCCGGCGCCGCCGCCCTCGCCGGTGCGGCGACCACCGACGGCGTCGATCTCGTCGATGAACAGGATGGCGGGCGCGGCGGCGGTGGCCTCGGCGAAGAGGTCGCGCACCCGGGCGGCACCCTGCCCCACGTAGATCTCGACGAAGTCGGTGCCCGAGGCGGAGAAGAAGGCCGCGTTGGCCTCGCCGGCCACGGCCCGCGCCAGCAACGTCTTGCCGCAGCCGGGGGGGCCGGCGAGGAGGATGCCACGGGGGGGACGCGCTCCCATCTCCGCGAACCGCTCCGGAGCGGCGAGGAAGTCGCGCACCTCGGTGAGCTCGTCGATCGCGTCGTTGGCTCCGGCGACGTCGGCGAACGTCACCCGCTCGTTCGCGCTGGTGGAGCGCTTGCCGATGCTGCGGTCGCGCAGGGACAGGCGCCGCTGGCGCTCGGGCGCCTCGATGATGCGCTCCAGCGCCGTGAGCAGCTGGGCCTGCCCGATCGCCGAGCCGCTGGCCCGTGCGGTGAGCAGTGCCGCCTCGTTCACGACGCTGGCGAGGTCCGCACCGGTCATGCCGAGGGCCTTGCGGGCGATCTCGCGGAGGTCGACGTCGGCGGCCAGCGGCTTGCCCTTGGCGTGCAGCTCCAGGATCTGCAGGCGGCCCGCCTCGTCCACCCGTTCCAGACCGATGGCCCGGTCGAAGCGGCCGGGGCGCAGCAGCGCCGGGTCGAGGGTGTCGGCCCGGTTGGTGGCGCCGAGCACGATCACGCCCTCGGTGGCCGAGAACCCGTCCATCTCGGCGAGGATCTGGTTGAGGGTCTGCTCCTGCTCGTCGCTGGACCCCGCCGCGCTGCCGCCGCCGCCGCCGGCGCTGCGGCGACGCCCCACCGAGTCGAGCTCGTCGATGAACAGGATGGCCGGGGCGTTCTCCCGCGCCTCCTTGAACATCTCGCGGACCCGTGACGCGCCCACGCCGACGTACAGCTCGACGAAGTCCGAGCCCGAGATGCTGTAGAAGGACGCGCCGGCCTCGCCCGCGAGCGCGCGCGCCAGCAGCGTCTTGCCGCACCCGGGCGGGCCGTACAGCAGCACGCCCTTCGGCACCGTCGCGCCGACCGCCGCGAAGCGGCCGGGGTCGGACAGGAACGACGACAGCTCACGGAGCTCGGCGACCGCCTCGTCCTGGCCGGCCACGTCGGCGAACGAGACGGACTGGTCCTCGGGCTCGATCTTGCGTGCGCCGCTCGACGTGGAGAACAGCCCGCTGCCGCTGCGGAACGACACGATCAGGTAGATGAACACCACGACGATGATGAGCGCGGGCAGCGCGATCGACGCGTTGCCCACGAGCGTCTTGCTGTACTGCTGGTCGATGCTGAACGGCACACGGTTGGCGATCAGCAGGTCGGCGAGGCGCTCCCGCAGACCCTGCGACTGGAAGTAGCGCATGTGGTAGGGCGCCACGGTGCCGTCCTCGCGCTGATACGTGCCGGCAACGATGCCGTCGAAGTCGAGGATCTGGGCGTCGATGACCTGGCCCTCGTCGACAAGGTCGATGTACTCGGTGAGCAGCAGCTCCTCACCGCTGACGGTGGGCCGGCCCCACACGAGCACCGCCACCCAGGCCGCCAGCAGGATGATGACCGCCAGCCCGGACAGCAGTCCGACCCGGTTCTTGGGCCTGTCCGAGGGGCCCTTGCCCTTGCGCTTCCGCTTGTCTGCCACGCATCGCCTCCAGCGTCCAACGGTACCAGCACACAGCGGGAAACGCGGTTCAGCAGGGGATGTTCGACCGGGTTGCCGCACGCCGTGGGGGGGGGGGGCCCCCCCCCCCCCCCCCCCCGCCACCCCCCCCCC
>JBBDQS010000012.1:43655-49022 GCA_040905805.1 Egibacteraceae bacterium
GGGGGGGGCCCCCGGGGCCCCCCCCCCACGGTCCTACCCGACGACCGGGACTAGCGGGTCGTCAGCACCGGCAGCTGTGCCTGCGTGCCCTGGACCAGGAAGTCCAGTCCGCGCAGGACGAACGACGCCATCTGGTCACGGCGCACCGCGTTGGAGGCGGCGTACTCGTCCCCGCCGACGCCGAGCACGATGCCCTGCGACGCCAGCGCGTTCACGTTCTCCTCGTGGGTGGGTCCCACATCGCTGAAGAAGTCCTCCTCGTTGCGGATCTCACCGCTGGTGTCGACGAACGCGATCGCCCGGTGGATGAACGACGCCATCTGGTCACGGCGCACGCTCTGGGACGGGCCGTACTCGTCGCCCCCGAGGCCGAGGACGATGTCCGCCGCCGCCAGGCGGCGGATGGCATCGAAGTGGGTGTTGTCCTCGGTCACGTCACCCGGGAACGGGTTCGCCCCGGTCGCCGCCGGCAGCAGGCCCGGCTTGGCGTGGTCGATGAGGCGCGCGATGAACGACGCCATCTGGTCACGGCGCACGGTCTGGGAGGGGCCGTAGAGGCCCTCCCCGAGGCCGAGAGTGATCGCGTACCAGGCGGCACAGTCGATCGCCGTCTCGTGGGTGTTGCCGTTGATGTCGGTGAACCCGGCTCCAGGCACCGCCCCGGCGGGGCAGGCCCAGCTGAGCAGCTGACGGGTCTCGACGCCGCCGATGACGACGTAGCGGTCAACGTTGCTCGCCTCGTTGCCGAGCGCGGCCGCCGCGGCATCGACGTCGGCACCAGGCGTCGCCAGGTGCAGACCGCTGATGCGGCCCACGGCCGAGCCGGCCAGGGCAGAGCCCATCGGGTCGTCGCTGTCGCTCACGTACACGACGTTGGACGGCAGGCCTCGGGCGAGCGCCACCTGGGTGACCGCCTGCGAGGTCGCAGCGACGTCAGCGCCGCCCATGCGTGTCGCGTTGGGCAGGTCGCCCAGCACCGTGTCGCTGACCGCTGACGGACCGCCCACGACCAGGACGTCGTCGATGTTGAGGTCGGTCAGTGCGGCGGCCGTCGCGGCCGGCACCGAGTTCTCTTCCACGAACAGGATGGGCAGCCGGCGGTTGGCCGCCAGTGCCGCGGCCGTCGCGACCTCGTCGGACTCGGGGTTGGCGATCACGACCGAGGTGAAGGCCGGGTCGTCCGGGCCACGCCACTCGTACTGGTCACGGATCTCCTCCCGGCGGAAGTCCATCTCGTGCGCCATCGCGGCCGCGATCTCCGCCGGCGACCCGTCGAAGCGGGTGATGTCGGCTGCTCCCAGGTCCGACGAGCCCTCCAGGTCGGTGACGACCTGGTTGCTGACCGCGCTGGCGTCACCGAGCACGAAGGCCCGGTGGGGGTCCAACCGCCCGACTTCCTCTTCCAGGCGAGCGGTGAGTCCGCCGGCGGGTGTGGCGAGCACCGGTGCCAGGTAGGCCCGGGCGAGCACGCCGCCGGCTGCCGCGAGTGCCGGGTCGTCGTCGTTCACGACGACCAGGCGCGACCACGGCTCGGTGGCGAAGGTGCTGATCAGCGTGGCCTCGGAACCGCCCGGGTGGCTCTGACGGGCGAGCGCGACCGACAGGTTGGCGACATCCGACGCGGGGATGTGACGGCGGGGGGTGGGTTCCCCGCCGCCCGTGAGGTCGACCTTGGCGTAGTAGATGTCGAGCTTGTCGTCGGTGAAGTCACCGCGGCGCGAGTCCATCCAGGCCACGAACACCTCGTCGTTGCCCAGGGGGGCGGCGACCGGCGCGTACGTCCAGTACACGCCCTGGCGGTAGTCCGAGCCGATCTCGTTGTTCTGGGTGCGGTCGCTCACCCGCACGTCCTCGGAGAAGCTCGCCCCATCGTCGGTCGAGTTCGCGATGTAGGTGTCGCCGAGGCGACCCTCGTTGCAGTAGGCGTGGGTGTGCTGGCAGCCGCGGTACCAGTGACGGCGGTCCTGCCACACGATGTGCAGGGTGCCGTCCGGGGCGACCGACGCCGAAGGGTGGCGCGTCTGGTTCCAGATGTTGCCGTCGTTGGCGGTGATCACGTCGTTGACCCGCACCGGGTCGCCATAGGTGACGCCGTCGTCGGTGGAGGCGGCCACGTACACGCCCGCCTCCGGGTGGATGAAGTGGTCCTGGCCCTCGACGTCGCCGCTGGGCGCCACGTCCGGGTCCGGCTCACCCTCGATCCAGGTGATGTAGGCGGTGCCGTCGGGGCCCGCGGCGTTACGCGGGTAGTTGGAGCTGGAGAAGTTGACCTCGGGCTCCGCGGGGTCATCGGGGTTGTTGACCCGGTAGCCCCACACGTCGGAAACCGCTTCGGTCTGCTCCCAGGCCAGTCCGTCGGTGGAGCGAGCGGCGTAGATCGAGCCCGGGTTGTCGCGGGTGCGCCAGGTGGCGTGGAAGGTGCCGTCGGGGCTGACGGCGATGGAGGTCTCCCGGACCGCCATGCCCTCGTTCACCGCGACGCGGGGCGAGAACGTCTGGCCGCTGTCGGTCGACACCGCGGCCACCAGCGATCGCGGCGTCGGGGAGTCATCGGCGCCCGAGCCGTCCTCCGCCTGCACGACGACGCGGTCGTTGCTGCCGCCGCTGCCCGGGTGCACGGCCAGGCCGGGAAGGGCGTTGTTCGTCAAGTCGGCCGGGTCACTGGGGAGCGCCTCGACGGCGGTCTCGAACGTGTCGCCACCGTCGGTCGAGCGCGCCACGAGCGTGGACAGCCCCCACTCCTCGGTGCCGCTGCCGAAGCGGGCCGAGGAGAACGCCACGTACACGTTGCCGCCCGAGCCGAAGGCGACGGCGTTGTGGCCCTGCATCGACGAGGTCCCGTGCCCGACCGACGAGCACGGCGACTCTGGACCACCCGAGGGCGACCCGAAGCCGGCGGGGGCGACCAAGATCCCGCTGTTCCAGGTGGCGCCACCGTCACGGCTGGTGTGGTACTCGCAGCGGAAGTCGTAGAGGTCGTTGTTGGTCATCACGATGTGGTCGGGGTCCGCGGGGTTCACGGCCACACCCACGCCGTCGCGGGCGTACGTCGCCCGCGGGTCGTCGTGCTTCAGCACCACGTTCTCGCCCACCTGGATCTGGCTGGGGGGGATCTGCTGCGCGGCGGTGTCGCCGTCCTGCGCGGCCGCGGGGACCAGCGTCGCCACGAGGCTCAGGGTCAGGGCCGCGACGAGCACGACCAGTCGGGATTTGTTCTGGGTTCGCATGAGCATGTTGCCTTTCGACCGAGCGGACACGGGCTGCAGGGCAGCCGTGCGGTACGAACATCTGCCGTGCTACAGCGGGATCACCGTCGCCAGGGCGGTGAGGACGCGCTGACGGGGGCGGAGTGGATGGAGGCCGGGCAAGGAAGGGGGACAGGGACAGCGGGGAGTCCGGCCTCGGGAGTAGTCATCCCGCCTGAGACGCCGACGGGGCCCATAGTGTTACGGCCTGCCGCACAAAAGAGCAAGAAGGCGCGCGTGCCAGGTGCCAGGGTGGGGGGGCACCGCAGGCCACACGAAGAAAGGCACACAACCAGCGTGGTGCCGGTTGTGTGCCTGACTTCCTGCCTACTGCGGTGATGCTATGTAGCTAATGACCACGCCCGTGGTGCTAGAAGCGGGCGACGGCCATGCCGAAGCCACGGCGGCGCGTCGCGAGGACGGCCAGCCCGAAGGCTGCCACCCCGGCGAGCATCCACAGCGCCAGCGTGCTGGCGAGTGCGGGGGCCTCGGTGAGCGCGGTCTGCGCGGCAGCCGACGCTCCCGCGGGCTGCGCCGCGGCGACATCCGCCGCAGGCACGGTCGCCAGGGTGGCGGCTGTGCTGGTCGCGGCCGCACGCTCCACCGCTGCGAAGCGGTCGAAGGCGGTCGGCTGGGCCACCGTCGCGGCGGTGGTCTCGGCAGGCGTCGCGGCACTGGCCGCTGCGCCCTGCTCGGTCGCCGGCTGCGCCGGCGCTGCGGCCGGGGCGCTGCTGGCTGCGGCCTGCGTCGACGAGGCGGCCTCGGTGCTCGCCGGAGCGGCACTGGTCTCGACCGGAGCGGTGCTGGCCTGTGCCGGGGCGGTCGCCGGTGCGGGAACGGCCTCAGGTGCGGGAGCCGCTGCAGGTGCTTCCTCGACCGAGGCGGGAACCGCCGCCGTTGCGGGGGCCTCCTGCGCCGACACGGCGGCGGCGCCGCCACCGGTGATCTCTAGGCTTGCGCGGGCCGGAGCGCCGGCGACGGGCTTGCCCTCAGCGTCGGTCTGGGTCGCGACGAAGGCGTAGTGCCCGGGGTCGACGTTGGGGACGGTGATCGTCGCGTCCGCGCCGCGGTCCTCGCCGGCGGGGCCGCTCCAGAGGACTGCGCCGTCGCGGGTCTCGAAGGTCATGACGATGTCGCTGAAGCCCTCGCCGTCGCGGAAGCGGTCCATCCGGGCATCGAGCGTGCTCCCCGCCTCAGCGGTGTCGCTGGAGAACACCAGGGTCGTGAGGTTGGCGCAGGCGAATGCCACGGACGCAGCGGCCATCGACGCCGCCAACACCCCGAGCACCACCACGAACAGTCGTCTTGTCGTCGTTGCCATTTGCTACTCCTGTATTTCCGTAGGGTGGAGATCCGAGAGCCCCGCCGCCGGGTAGCGACCTGGACGCCGAATTCTCCCGAACACGGTGAACATGCGCCCCATCATGGCACCCACCTTGAGCCTTGGCAAGCCTTTGGGAGAAATCGATCGGCCCTGAACGACTGTTCTATGGATGCCAGCAGCATGTAGGTGTGTATGGCCTCTAGTGGAATTCCCCGGGCGGCGCCGGCTGCGACGGTCGAGGATGCCCAACAAGATGCCCAACACGGTTGTGTTGATAGGCGCGCCGTGCTGTAATCGCAGAGATCGGTCGTTAGCCCCCGGCGGATGCCGGGCCCGTAGTCGCGACCGAGGGAGGTGGTTATGGGAGTGACAGCCAAACGAACTCTTGCCGTCACGGTCGGCGCACTCGGCATGGTGCTCGTCGCCATGAGCGTGGCCTGGGCGTGCTCTGCCAACCGACACATGGAAATATCGCACAGCGAGGTGATGCCAGGGGCGGCAGTGACCGTGAGCAACGTCCAGTGGGTCGCCAGAGGCGAGGGACACCACCCCTTCCACGGTAACCAGGTGCAGGTGCGCTGGGCTGCGAAGGACACGTCCGTGCTTGCGGAGGTCAACCGGGACCGTGCGCAGGTGCTGGCCACGACGCCGCTCACCGCGGAAGGCACGTTCACGGCCACCGTCAGGGTCCCCGAGGGGATCGCGGCGGGCGACTACCTGGTGTACGCGGTCGCCGACGTGGCGGCCCCGAACGCTGCGTTTGGTTCGCGTTGGGGGTTCCACACCGCCGTCATGCCG
>JBBDQS010000012.1:49032-49756 GCA_040905805.1 Egibacteraceae bacterium
GTCATGCCGATGCGCGTCATCGGCGGCAGCCAGCCGGAGACGGTCGGCCAGACCCCCCCGGTCAGCCAGCCGGCACCGGTCGAGAACACGACACCCGTCGAGAACACGACACCCGTCGAGAACACGACCCCGGCCCCGGCACCTGTTGCCCCGGCCCCCGCCCCGGCACCTATCGCCCCGGCCCCGGCACCTATCGCCCCGGCCCCGGCACCTGTTGCTGAGGCCCCGATCTCTGCTGCCCCGGCACCCGCC
The DNA here is from genome assembly GCA_040905805.1 of Egibacteraceae bacterium. Lineage (NCBI taxonomy): Bacteria > Bacillati > Actinomycetota > Nitriliruptoria > Egibacterales > Egibacteraceae > Egibacteraceae bacterium. Next base: position 49,285 of record JBBDQS010000012.1, read on the forward strand.
CCGGCAGCCACCACCCCGGTCCGTGAGCTGGTGAACGCCAACGTGGCGACGCAGCCTGAGGCTCAGGTCCCTGCGGCCCTGACCAACGGCGTCGCCGACGCGGCGTCCTCGGACGCAGCGGTTCCTGCGGCGCTGACCAACGGGTACGCCGCCCCGACGAGCGAGGCGCCGGTCCAGGCGTCCTCGCCCGTGCCGAACCAGGCTGAGGCACCGTCCGACTCCACCGCACCGACCAGCGGGTTCACCTCGCCGGAACGGAGCGGCTACGAGTGGGCGGCTGCGCCCGAGACCAGCGGAGCGAACCGCGGCGTGGGAGCAGGCCTTGCCCTGCTGTCCGGCGGAATGGTGCTGCTCCTCGCTGGGTTCACCCTCGCCACGCTCTCCAGAAGGAGAGAGAAGGCGAAGGTAACCGGCAGCTAGTCCCATGGGAGCCCGCCGCCTGCACCGGGCGGGCTCCCGACGGCACCACCGG
>JBBDQS010000012.1:49766-59908 GCA_040905805.1 Egibacteraceae bacterium
GGCGTGACCTTCGGGTCACGCCGACCGGCTTTTTCCCGCTCGGCCGCGGGCGGCGTGCCCCGGCCCGCAGCGTGCGTGCCCGCGCAGCGTTGTGCCCGCCCGAGCACGTGATCGAGTGGACACTTGTCTGGTTCGAGACACCGATACATCCCGATATATCCGGGTGGCCAACCGGAAAGGTGTCCACTCCACACCCAAAACGGCGCCGCCCCACCCAGGCGCCCCACCAGAGGTGGTCGCGTGGCCAGGCCACTTCCCCGGCCGCGTCGCCGAGCCAGTGCACCACCGTGGTGGTGGTCGCCTCCCCAGCGCCAGATCCCCGGCGGCAGTGGTGTTCCCTGCGGCCTAGGATGGCGAGGTCATGGCCAAGACGAGAGCAACGAAGCCCCGGGGGGCGAAGAAGCCGCCCCCGCCGCCCCGGCCACCCCCGATCGGGATCATGGTGGCCGTGTTCCCGCTCGCGGTCTGGTTGACCGTCGTGCCCTTCGTCGGTGCCAGCCTCGGTTTCGACCTGAACGTGCCGCTGCGGCTGGAGATCGCGGACCACCTGGTCCCCGGGGTCGTGATGGTGGGTGGCGCCACGGCAGCCCTGCTCCTGCGCCGCAAGCCCTCGGGCGCCACCGCCTACCTCGTGGCGGCGAGCCTCGTCTTCCTATCCGGGCTCTGGACGTTCAGCACCCATGTGCCCCTGGTGGCCCAGGCGTCGCAGGGCGGCATCGACTGGGGGACGGCCATCTTCCACACCGCGCCCGGACCGGTCGTCCTGATCGTCGCGCTGATCGCGCTCGTGCCGGCGCTGCGCACCACGGACTGATGTCGCGCCGCCGGGCCCTCACAGGCCTCGGGCTCGGGCTCGCCGCGGTGGCCCTGGCCGCCCTGGCAGGTGCGGCCGTCCCACCGCCGCACGCCGAGCCGCAGCGTGCCCCGATCGCGGCCAACGCCGGGGCCGACGACTGGCTCGACGCCCGCGCGCACAACAGCCCGAGCCTCGCGCGCAACCCCGTCGACGCCGACAACCTGGTGCTGGTCAACCGGGTGGACATGCCGGCGTTCGGCTGCGGCGTGCACGTGTCCGTCGACGGGGGGGCCAGCTGGCAGGAGGGGACCATCCCCCAACCACCCGACACCGGGCCCCAGTGCTTCGCTCCGGACCTCGCGTTCGGGCCCGACGGGACGTTGTTCGTGTCGTTCGTGATGCTGGCCGGGGAAGGCAACACCCCGGGCTCGGTCTGGGTCACCACCTCCGAAGACGGCGGCCTGACCCTGGGCGACCCGCGACCGGTCGCCGGAGAGCTGGCCTTCCAGACCCGCCTGGTGGCCCACCCGAGCGAGCCCGGCCGGCTGGCCCTCACATGGGTCCAGGCCGAGGAGGTGGGCAACCTCGCCTTCCCGGACACCGGCTACCCGGTGGTCGTGGCGACCTCCGCCGACGGCGGCGCCAGCTGGGACGGGCCGCACCAGGTCAGCGACGGTGCGCGTGAGCGGGTGCTGGCGCCGGTGCCCGCCTACGGCGACGACGGCGAGCTGTTCGTGCTGCACCTGGACGTCCTCGACGACCGGCTGAACTACCACGGCGGGCACGGCGGCCTCGGCGGTCCCCCTCCGGCCGGCCCCTGGGAGCTCGTGCTGACCCGCTCCACCGACGGCGGACGGACGTGGGGACAGAGCACCGTCGCGGACGACCTCGTCCCGATCGAGCGCTACCTCGTGTTCCTCCCCCCCGCGCCCACGCTCGCCATCGACGGGGACCGGGTGTACGCGGGCTTCCACGACGCGCGCCTCGGCGACCCCGACGTGTGGCTGTGGGCATCGTCGGACGGGGGCGGCAGCTGGGACGCCCCCGTGCGGGTCAACGACACCGGCGAGGCCGACGGGACGTCGCAGTACCTGCCGGCTCTGGCCACCGCCGACGGACGCCTGGACATCCTCTACTACGACCGCCGTGGCGACCCCGAGGACCGCATGAACGCGGTGTCCCTGCAGCACTCGCTCGACGGCGGTCGCACCTTCTCCGAGCGCCTCGAGGTGTCCGACGGGGACTTCGACTCCCAGGTCGGCTTCGGGGCGTTGCGCGGCATGCCCGACCTCGGCAGCCGCCTGGCGCTGGCGTCCTCGCCGGAGCACGCGCGGGCGGCGTGGACGGACACCAGCATGGGTACCCCCGACTACGGTAAGCAGAACCTCGTGTACGCGCCGGTGGCGTTCGTGCCCGGCGAGGGCGGCGGGTTGGTGCTGGCGCTGCGCCTCGGAGCCGCCGCGCTGCTCGCCGCGGGTGTCGCCACGGTCACCTGGCCGTTCGTGCGGCGGCGGGTCAGGCGGGTGGGCTCGCGTGGCCGTCACGGGCCAGGGCCCCGAGGAGGTTCCCGAGGAACGAGCCCATCTGGTCGCGGCGCACGGCCGGGCGCGGCCCGTAGCTCGTCGCGCTCTGCCCGCGGACGAGCCCGGCAGCGAACGCCTTGAGTATGGCCTGCTCGTGGGTGTTGCCGGCCACATCCGTGAAGTCGGTGGGGTCGGCGGGGAGCGGGGCTGCGACGATGTGCTCGTACGCCCGCACGACGAACGTCGCCATCTGCGCGCGGGTGACCGGCTCGTTGGGGCCGTAGCGGCCGTCACGGCCGCCCTGCACGATCCCGGCCTCCGCGAGCTTGTTGATGTTGGTCTCGTGGTGGTTGCCGTTGTCGTCGGGGAAGCGGTCCCGGGTGACGGGCAGCGTCGTGCCGTTCGCCCGCTCGACGGTACGGGCGATGAACGTCGCCATCTGCGCCCGGTTCACCGAGGCGCGGGGGGCGTACTCGCTGGCGGTCACCCCCTGGGCGATCGACCACCACACGACGCAGTCGATCGCCCCGGCGTGGACGTTGCCGTCCCCGACGTCGGCGAACGGCGCCGCGGGGACACGACCGGGCGGGCACGCCCGGTTGACCCCGGCGGCCACGAGCAACCGGTGCACGTCCAAAAGACCGTGACCGTAGGCGGGATCACGGCCGGGCGGCCCGCGATCCTCGGCGCTGGCCGCGAAGGCGGCGGCGACGGTCGACGCCGAGCTGTCGGGATCGATGGAGCGGTAGAGCAGCGCAGCTCCGGCCACCAGCGGCGCCGCGAACGACGTCCCGGCCCGCGACCGCAGGGTCGAACGCTCACCGAGGGTGAGCAGGTCGGTGTCCGCCGCGCCCGTGCTCTGCCCGCCGGGGGCCACGACCGCCACCTGGTCGCCGGTGCTGCTGTACCCGGCGTGGCTCCCCCCGCGCACGGTCGCGCCCACGCCGATGACCTCCAGGTAGGCGGCCGGGTAGAGGGGCGTGGCGTTCCCGCTGTTGCCGACGGCCGCGACGAGCACCGCCCTGCGGTCGAAGGCGTAGCGCACGGCGTCCCGCAGGGCGGGGACGTCATCGAGGGTCCCGACGGACAGGTTGATGACCCCCACGCCCGCGTCCGCGGCGTGCACGATCGCCGCGGCGACGTCGAGGGTGTCGCTGCACCCGGCGGCGTCGAACACCCGGTAGGGCACGATCTGCGCTGCCCAGTCCACGCCGGCGATGTCCACGCCGTTGTTCCCCGCAGCGCCGAGCAAGCCCGCCACCGCTGTGCCGTGGCCTCCGCGGTCGGAGCTCTGGCCGGCCGGCAGCGCTCGGTCGAAGCGGGTGTCGCGGCCCTCGGTGACCCGGCCCGCCAGGTCGGCGCGCATGGCGTCGACCCCGTCGTCCACGATGGCGACCCGCAGGTCGGACCCCGTGCGGAACCGCCAGGCCGCCGGCACGTTCAGGTCATCAAGCGGCCACTGGTCGGCGAAGCGCGGGTCGTTCGGGACGACCCCCGAGCGACGCACGACGGAGGAGCGCTCCACGATGTCGATGCCAGCCAGGTCCGCCAGCCCCCCGCCCGCATCCGGGGCGGCGCGGCCCACCCTGAACGCACCGATGGCCGGCACCTCGCCCGACACCTGCCATCCCGCCGACCGGGCCTCCTCGACCGCGGCCTCATAGCGGTCGGGCGCCGCCGTCACGGTGAACGAGTCCAATCCCGGACAGGCCTCGGGGTAGTGCAGACGCGGCTCGCCGAGCTCGCGCTCGGGCAGCCAGTCGACCGTGTCGGGCCCGCTGTGCAGGCTGAGGACGAAATCGAAGGAGACGGGGTCACCAAGGGCGCCCACCGGGACGTCGGCGCGGACCCCGCGCTGCTCACCCACGGCCGTGACACGCTGCGCCGGCCCGCTGTGGGTGACGGTGCCGGCCCCGTCCGGCTGCTCGGTCACGGTGGCGGTCAGCGCCCCACCCTCCCGGCTGACGGTCAGCGCCGCAAACGCCGGGTTGCCTGGGGTGGACAGCTCCCAGCGCAACGACCGCCCGTCGAACGCCGCGTCGGGCCACGCGGCACAGCTGTGCGCGGTGAAGCGCAGGGTGCCCCCGTCGCCCGGGCCGATCTCGGTGCGACGCAGGTCGAGCGGGTCGCCCCCCGCGTCGTCGCAGACGTCGACGTAGGGGGCCGTGGTGCTCGCCTGGGAGGCGGCGGTGTCGCCCGCCTGGGCGTGCACCGCCGCGCCCGTGGGCACCGTCGGCAGCGAGGCCGCCTGCGGTGCACCGGCCAGCGCGGTGGCCACCAGGGCCACTAGCAGCCCGCCGATCACCGCCCGGGACGCAACATGTGCCTGCACAGCTCTCCTTGGTCGGCCCGAGCGCCGGGACGTCCAGGTCCCGCCCTCCACGAACAGTCCCGTCTCAGAGCGGTGTCATCCACTCCGGAGCGTGGACCTCCGCACGCGACCGACCCTTGCGGGCCGGGCGCGCGGCGGTCCAGGGGCATCCAGTATGGGGTCCCCGGCACCTGTCGCCGCTGTTCGCGTCGAGGGGTGCCTGCGTCGACCCACTGGTTGTGATGTGAGCCTCCGAGCGGTTGTAGGGAGGGCGGGGCCTGGACGGCCCGTCGTGTGCGACAGCGTAGCGCGACCGGCGGGGCACGCAGCGCCTCGTCCGCGCGGATCAGTCCTCACCGACGATACCGAGGCGCATGGCCGCTGCGACCGCCGCGGTGCGGTTGCGCGCACCGAGCCGGTCGAAGACCTCCTGGCAGTGGGCCTTGACGGTCCGTTCCGTCACGCCGAGGCGTTTGGCGATCTCCGGGTTGGTCAGACCCTGCTGCAGGTAGCGCAGCACCTCTTGCTGACGCGGCGACAGGACCGGCTTGGCCTCCTCGGGCTCCACCGGCTCGAGCATCTCCGTCGCGTCCTCGCGGTCCATCTGGGAGCTGCGGTCCTCGAAGCGGGTCTCGACACCGCCGAACCGCACCGCATCGCCGTGCCGCAGGGCTTGCGGGCCCGTCACCGCCTCGCCGTTGACGAAGGTGCCGCCGGTGGAGCCGAGGTCCTCGAGCCAGATGGCGCCGCTCTGGCGGCGAATCAGGGCGTGCGCCCGGCTGACGTGCGGGTCGGCCAGCCGCAGGTCGCTGTTCTCGCGGCGCCCGAGGACGAGCTCGTCGCCCTCGATCACCAGCTGCTCGCCCCGCAGGGGCCCGTCATGGGTCACCACGAACATCGGCAGCGGGGTGAGTCTCCTCGCCGGGCCTACCACGACCGCTCCTTGGGTCCAGGGGCCCCGCATCGCAGACGGAGCGCCTCCACCGTGGCGACGGGTGTCCCGCGCTCCCCGATGCGCCCATGGTCGCGGTCACCGTGGAAGTCGCTGCTGCCCGTCACCAGCAGGTCTCGCTCGCGCGCGAACGCGCGCCAGAACGCCGCCGTGCCCGCCTCGTGCCCGGCATGGTCGGCCTCCACGCCGGCGAGCCCCACGGCCGCCAGCTCGGCCACCAGACCGGTCGTCGTCGGTGCGTCGCGGTCTGCCAGGCCCGGGTGCGCGATCACCGCTGCGCCGCCGGCCGCCCGGATCAGGCGGACGCCGTCAGCCGGTGACAGGGCGTGCTTCACGACGTAGGCCGGGCCGCCGTCGCCGATGTAGTCGTCGAAGGCCGCACGGACGTCGGGCACCCCGCCGGCATCGACCATCGCCGCCGCGATGTGGGGGCGCCCGATCGGCGCACCCCCGGCATGGGCGAGGACCCGGTCGAGGCTGCAGGCCACACCGAGCGCCGCCAGTCGCTCCAGCATCCGCTCGGCCCGCTGCGATCGCTGGCCGCGCAGCCGTTCGCACTCGGCGGCCAGCTGCTCGTCCTCGGGGTCGCACCAGTAGCCCAGGAGGTGCACGCTGCGCCCCGCCGCCTCGGTCGACAGCTCGATTCCCGGCACGAACGCCAGGCCCTGGCCGGCACAGGCGTCGGCCGCCTCCGCCCAGCCCCCCAGCGTGTCGTGGTCGGTGATCGCGACCCCGGTGAGCCCCTCGGCGGCGGCCAGCGCGGCATTCTGCGTGGGCGTGGTGGTGCCGTCGGAGAACACCGTGTGCGTATGCAGGTCGATCACGCCACGAAATCTACCCCAATCGGCGGGTCCGAGGGATCACGCCGGCCGGGCCGGCCATACGGCGTGCCCGGCCGCTCCAGGACGTCGAGGAGGCCGTGGCCGTTGGGCTGCCATGGCTCTGCCTCCTCGGCGTGTCCTGGGGAATTTGGGGCTCGATACCCTGGATGCCCATGGACGCAAACTCGACGCCCCCGCAGCTCGCGGTCGGCGCGATCTGCGTGCGCGAGGGCCGGCTCCTGCTGGTCCGGCGTGGGCGCGGCGTCAGCGTGGGGCGCTGGGCCCCCCCGGGGGGCAGGGTCGAGCCCGGTGAGTCGGTGGCGGCGGCCGTGGTGCGCGAGCTCTGGGAGGAGACCGGCCTACGCGGCCGCGTGACCAGTCTGTGCGGCCGTGCCGAACGCCGACTCGACGGGCACCGCTACGTGATCCTGAACCACTGGGTCGTGGCGCCCACCGGGCCCGCCGTCGCCGGCGACGACGCCGCCGCCGTGACCTGGTGCGACCGCGCCGGCCTCGACGCGATCGACCTCGTTCACGGCCTGCGCGCCTTCCTCGACGAGCACCAGGTGCTGGCCCGCCTCAGGTGAGGTGGCGACGCAGGAAGCCCGCTGCGGCCGGCAGCAGCGCCCCGGGATGCTCCAACATCATCTGGTGGCCCCCGCCGGGCAGCACCCACAGCTCGGATTCCACCGCCAGGCGTGACGCGAACGCCCGGGTCGGCGTCTCCGGCAGGACCCGATCGTTGGAGCCGATCGCCACGAACGTCGGCACGGCCTGCGCGCTGACGTCGGGCTTGTCCTCGGGGGTGAGCAGGATCGAGCCCAGCCCGGCCAGCGTGTAGCGGCGGACCGACTGGGGATGGGTGCGCAGCACCCGCGCGAGGTCGGGGTCATCGGCGAGGTCGGCTGTGGCGACCACGGCCGTGGCGGGCAGGGTGATCGCCGCCTGGCGCTCTGGGGAAAGCCGGCGGCGCAGTGCTGCGGCCGCAGGCAGAAGGGCGCCCTGCCGATGGCGTTGCAGCACCGGGCGGACGTCTCGCAGGTCCAGCACGTTGTGGCAGGCCACCGCTCCGACACCGGTGCTCTCCAGTGCGGCATAGAAGGCCAGCACCCCGCCGAAGGCGGTGCCGAACAGCCCCACCGAGCCCTCCCACCGCTCCCGCGCGCAGCCGACCGCCGCCGCCGCCGCAGCCATCGCGTTGCGGTAGGTGAGATGGCCGCGCCGTCCGCCGCTGCGCCCGTGGCCGGGCCAGTCCAGCGCGAGCACGTTCAGGCCCTCGGCAGCCAGCCGCGCGTACGGGTCGAGGCCGCTGACCGCCCCGCGCAGCACGTCGACGCCGGTCACCAGCCCGTGCAGGGCCACGACCGATGGTCCCCCCGCCCCGGGCCCCTCGTAGGCGACCAGGCGCAGCGACGTGCCGTCGCTTTCGACCCACAGCTCCTGGTCCTTCACGCGCCGTCCCAGTCCCGTCATCGTTGCGTGCCCGTCCAAGCCTACGTGCGGCGCCGATATACTCGCGCCTCCACCCTGAAACGTGAAATCGGCGCGTCAGGAACACCGTCAGGAACACCGTCAGGAACACCGAAAGGACCTGCGGATGCCCAGGGCCGACCTGATCTACGCGCTCGCCCTGGACCGCGAGCTGTACCAGGCCAGCCGGATCGACTCCTCGCTCCTCGATCCCATCGTCCGGGTCGAGGGTGCCCTGCCCGGCGTCGCGCGCCCGATCACGGTGCTGCGCGACTACCAGGGTCCCCAGGGCATCTACATCGAGCACTTCGTGCTCCGGGACCGCAAGGGCCGCGAGCGCGCGCGCTCGTCCCCCCGGCCCATCGAGCTCAAAGGGCAGATGTTCCAGGATCGGATGGTGTCGACCCTGCGCGACGTGGTCGTCGAGGACCCCGACGAGCACGAGCTGACCTTCTACGTCGGCGAGCAGGCAGCCGGATCGATCCCGGTGTTCATGGAGTCGGGCCACGGGGGGGATCCGCGTCTGGCCGCGGAGGAGACCTTCAAGAAGGCCCTGAAGAAGGGGACCATCCTCTGGTTGACCGTGCCCCAGCCCGACGGCTCCCGCCACGAGCAGCCGATCTGGTTCGTCTACTCCGGCGGCAAGGTGTACGTGGTCTCCGGTCCGACCGAACAGGACGTGCCCCACCTCGGTGAGGTCCCCGAGGTGGAGATCACCGCCCGCAGCAAAGACGTCCGCAGCCGGGTCAGCCGGATACCTGCCGCCGTGCGGGTGCTCGAACCCGACGACCCCCGGTACGCCACGATCGTCGAGGAGGCGCTGCCCAAGCGCTTGAACCTCACCGACCCCAACGAGGCCGCGGAGCGCTGGCGGCGCAACTGCGTGGTGGTGGAGCTGACGCCCCGGTTCCGCGACGAGGACGAGCAGCCGGCGCCGGGTGCCGCGGCCCCGCCTGCGGCCGCTGCGGCCGCTGCCGCCGCTGCGGCCCCCGGGCCGGCGGGTGCCGCGCCCGCAGCCCCGGGCACCGAGGAGGACATCCACGTCGAGGCCGAGATCGACCAGGAGGTCTTCGACGCGCTCGTCGCGGAGGGCAAGCCCGAGCGCGTGGCCCGCGCCAAGGCCAAGGCGGCCCACGTGCGCAAGGAGAAGCAGCGGATCCGCGCCGAACGCGAAGCGGCCTCCGCCTGAGCAGGGAGTGAGATCCGTGGCCGACACCTTGACCCTGGTCACCGGTGGGACCGGCTTCCTCGGTCTGCACCTGGTGGAGGCACTGCGACGAGCAGGCGACGCGGTGCGAACCTGCGGGCGCGGGACCCGACCCGCCTCGCTGCCGCCCGACGTCGACTACCACCAGGCGGACCTCACCGGTCCTGAGCCGCTCGATGCGCTGACCGCGGATGTCGACCGCATCGTGCACGCCGCCGGGGCGGCGAGCTCCACCTCGACGCCTGCGGAGATGGAGGCGGTCAACGTCACCGGCACGCGCCGGCTCCTGCAGGCGGCGTTCGACGCCGGGGTCGGGCGCACCGTGTACGTCAGCACCTCATCGGTCTACGGCAAGGAGGTGGCGCTGCCCCAGCCCGTCGTGGAGGACGCCGAGTGCCATCCCGGTGCGGGCTACGCGGCCAGCAAGTGGACGGCCGAGCAGGTCGTCTGGGAGTTCGCCGCCAAGGGGCTGCCCGTGTCCGTCCTGCGGCCTGCGACCATCTTCGGGCCCGGCGCCGTCAAGCTCGTGGCCAGCACGATCCTCGACGCGGCCATCGAGCGCTTCACCGGCCTCGACGCCTTCGCGGTCCCCCGCCGACCGGTGGAGATGCGGCTGGTGCACGTCGACGATGTGGTGGCCGCCTGTGGCCATCTCATCACCGCCCCGGACGCCGTCGGGCGCGCGTTCAACCTGGACAGCGGGGTCTACCCCTCGAGCCACGAGGTGGCGGAGGCCGTGGCCGGCGCGCTCGGCATGACCTGTGCGCTGTCCGACGAACCCGCTCCCGGGCTGCCCCACGACCAGCGGCAGGCGGTCCACCGGCGCATGCTCGACGCCGGGATGCGCGACGACATCCTGCTGCCGAAGGAGCGCATCCGCTACCTCAACAAGGCCAACCGCAACAACCGCCTGAGCCTCGCCGCGCTTGCCGAGACCGGTTTTCGTCCCGCGGTCACCGACATCGGTGCCGCCATCGCCGCCGACGTCGACTGGTACGCCCAGCACCGCTGGATCCTCTGAGGGCGAGGTCTCAGGCATCCCATGGCGGTCGCTTCGCGACC
>JBBDQS010000013.1 GCA_040905805.1 Egibacteraceae bacterium
GACCCCCGACCACCCGGAGGGCCACCCGCGGGTCCGCCCCACAATGGCGGGCCCGACCCCCGACCGGCGGCGGCGCGAGCACCCGACCCGGCTGGCCCAGACGCCGAGCCCTCCCTGTGGGAAACCCACCCGCCGCTCAACCCGCCGCCGCCCCGACGAACCCCCTGACCCGCCACCCCGGCCCCCGCCGGGGGCCTTGCCATGCGTGCTGCGTGCCTGACCGGGACCAGCGCGTGCGCCGGGTGGGCCCGCTGGGACCGCGACAGGCGGTTGCCCCACCCGTTGCCTCATGCTGGTATGCAGGGCGCACTATTGGCCTCGACACCTCGTGGTCGCCCCACTCAGGACCGCGCTCACCAGCGGCTCGTCGGCCGACGACGCACGGCGTCTTGCGCGCCCCAGATGGCCGCGCACGCGACCCCGATCACGGCCGATGCCCTGGGCGCGTGGCGCGTGGCGCGGGGCGCGGGGCGCGCCCACCATGGTGGCAAGCGTCTGGACCTCTCGACGCCTCCGGGCAGCCCGAGGTGCGGGACGCGGTGGTCGGGGTTGCCCCCATATCTAGACATCGTCCGATGCCAGTCAGCCGCTGGGCGGCGGAAGGTTGCGCAGCTCGACCCGTTCGGCGGGGTAGCGCACCTCCAGTCGCAGCCGGCCGCCGGTGGCCGTCACGTAGCGCCCGAGTGTGGACAGGCGCAGGTCGGGGCGACGCTCCAGCTTGGACACGTCCGACTGGCTGATCCCGAGCCGATCCGCCACCTGCGTCTGGGTGAGACGCCGGCGGCGGCGCAGCTCACCGAGGCCATCGGCAGCGCTGTGCCCGTGCCGGCCGCTGCTGCGTCGCCGCTCGATCCAGTTCCGCCACAGCCTGCTCGTCCCGTACATGGGGTGGGCATCGCACAGGTCGAGGACCGTGGCCGCAAGCGGCCCATCCGGGTCCTGCGCGATGCGCCGCAGCAGCGGCGCCCACGCCTGGAGGTCCCCGCGGTCCAGCAGGTCGTCGAGCGCGGCAGGGCCCAACTCGTCGATCAGCACGTCGTCGCCGTAGTCGAGGTGGCGGAAGGACGTCATGGCCGCTCCTCGGCGATGCGGTCCAGCACGCTCGCGGCGAGCCGCTGGCACTGCACAGCCACCGCGTCCCAGTCCTGCCACCGCGCCTCGAGACGGCGGTAGCGTGACAGCTCGACATCGTCGAGATCGTAGGGTCGCGGCTCGGCCAACTGCTTCACCACCTGCGTGGCGATCCGTGCCCCCCCAGGTCCTTGCTGGTCGGCGTAGAAGTCGTCCATCGACAGCACCACCTGCGGTGCATCCGGACCGAGCCGGTCCGCCAAGGCGACGACGTCGAGGTAGTCGCGGGTGGCGTTGCGCGTGAGTGCCAGCCAGGCCTTCACGCGCAGGGCTTCGGCAAGTGTCGGGACCAGGAGCGGCTTGCCGCCAACTTGGAAGCGCTCGACCTCGAGGGGACGCCGCCGGACGAGCTGGCGTACGCCGGTCTCGATACCGTCGAGGCTGCCGAGGATCAGCACGGGACGTCGGACCCGGGCGGTGACCCACCCCTCGGACGCCTCGAGCGCTTCGAGAACCTGATCGAAGCGGTCCCGCAGGTCCATCAGCACGTGATCGTGGTCGAAGGAGACGCGATGGCTGGCATGTGCCGCTGCGCCCGTCCCACCCACGAGCACGGTGTCGGGCACGAGCTCTTGGAGACGCGCCGCTGAGCGCAGGACATCCTGCCAGGCCGGCTCGGGTTCGGTCCGGTCGGAGGCCATCGCCACTCCTGGGAAATAGTGAGTCAAGACACTATAGCGTCAGATCACTACTCGTGGAGCGCGGACGGGCGAGCATGGCGCCGCTGCGGCAAAGCCTGGCCCGTTGCAAACCGCCGCTCACAGGAGCGCGGTGGTCACCACCGCCCCGACCAGCGCCACGAGCACCGCCACCAGGATCGCCCACGTCTGCTGCGCCATCGCCCGCGCCTGTGCCGCGAAGCGCTCGTCCATGCGCGCGATCAGGCGGTGCTCCAGCGCCTCCATGCGCGCGTCCAGACGCTCCTCCAACGCCCCCATGCGCTCGTCCACCGCGTCGATGCGGGCGTTCAGGCGCTCCTCCAGCTGGAGCAGGTCATGCTTGGTGGCCACGTCGGCCCACCCCACCGGCGGCAGGTAGCCAAACAGCGTCTCCGCCGGCACGGGCCCCAGAACCTCCTCCACACGCGAGAACAACTCGTGACGGGCACGCTCGTCAAGCGCCATTGTCCACCCCCTGCCATCAACCGCAACCGGGACGGATCATCCCACAGCCCTCCCCGCCACGCCCGACTGCGGTGCCGAGCCTGGATCACGCTCCGACGTTTTTTGCTTGCGGGCCGTATCCAGCGGGGGGCCTCGTGCGCTGTCCCGGCATCTGCACACCGCAATCCCAGCCCACGAAGCAGAGGAGCAGCACATGCGACGCATAGCCATTCTGGCCCTGACCGCCGCCCTGACGGCCGGAGGCGCCTCCGCGGCCCTGGCCCAGCCCGGCCCCCCCAGCGACGTGCCGGCCCCCGCCGCCGAGGCCGGTGGCTCCGCCGAGACCGGCGAGACGAACTCCGCGGACGGTCGCGCACGCGCCAGCGGCCAGGCCGGCTTCGAGGTGCCGGCCAATGGCGAGGCCAGCGTGGACGGCCGCGCATTCGGCCAGGCCCGCGCGGCAGAGGCCCGCGAGCGCGGCGGGGACGACGACGCTGAGCCGCAGGGCTCGCCCGCGACCGGCCAGCAGCGTTCCGCCGAGGCCCGCGCACACGCGAGCGAGCGCGCCGGCTTCACCGTGCCAGCCAACGGCGCACCCGAAGACCGTGACTCTGTCGAGGAGAGCGACTCCATCGACCCGGACAGCCTGCCCGACGCCGGCGAGCTCCCCGAGGGCCTGCCCGAGATCGACGGCACAGAGCTTCCCGACGAGGCCCGCGGCGTCCTGGAGTCCCTGCTCGCCAGCCTCACCCAGGTCCTCGAGACCCTGGAAGAGCTGTTCGGCCTGACACCTGAGGTCCCGTAACCCTCCCCGGCTCGCGCAACCAACCGCGCCGTGTCTCTCCCCTGGGGCACGGCGCGGTTCACTCTTGTCGCGCCATCGCCGGTCAACCCGGACCTGCCCAGCGGCGGGCGCACCCGGCCTCCACCGCAGGGCGGTTGGTGTCAGCAGGAGGCTCGGGCCGCGATGAGGTACGCCACGGCCATCGACGGCCACGTGCCCAGCAGCGCCCTATGCGGGCGGGACCGCCTCGTCGACCTGCACGCTGGCCGCCAGGCCTGACCGTCGCAGCGCCTCGACCGCCTCCGGGGAGAGGGTCAACGCGATCTGGGGCACGCTGTCGAAGCGACGCTCGACGACGTGGTCGGTGCCCGCCAGCGCTGCGAGAACCCGGTCCTGCTCGCGGCGGATCGCGGCTCGCTGCGCGGCGGCCGCGGCCGGGTCCTGCTCACCTTCCGGCGTGAATGCCGCTCGCACGCCCACGATGACCCGCACCTGTCCGGCCGCCTCGGCGGCCTGCGCGAGCGCCTCGAAGTCGGCGTCGCTGGCTTGGGGCTGACCGGGCTCGGCGGGCTCGGTGGGCGCGGCGGTGACCGGGACACCCGCGTCGGGACCCGGCTCGTCTTCTGTGGCCTGCCCGCACGCCGCCGCCAGCACCGCGAGCACCCCGAACACGAGCAGGCGCCCACCCCGCCGACCTGCCCGGTGCCGGCTCACCGGAACGGCTACTCGTCGCGCTCGCCACACGCACCTCATGGCGCCTGGGCCTGCCACCAGGCGATGGTGCGGGCCAGGCCATCGTCGAGGCCGACCCCGGCGGTGAACCCGAAGCGCTCGCGGGCGCGGGTGGTGTCGACCATGCGCCGGGGCTGCCCGTCGGGCCTGGAGGTGTCCCAGCGGATCTGCCCGTCGAAGCCGGTGTGCGTGGCGATCAGGCGCGCCAGCTCGGCGATGCTGACCTCCTCGCCGGCGCCGATGTTGACGGGGTCGGGGCCGTCGTAGCGCTCGGTGGCGTCCACGACCGCGCGGGCGGCGTCGTCGACGTAGCAGAACGCGCGGGTGGCCGCCCCGGTGCCCCACACCTCCACGAAGGCGTCTCCGGCGTCGCGGGCGGCGACGAACTTGCGGATCAGCGCGGGGATGACGTGGCTGGTCTCGGGGTCGAAGTTGTCCCCCGGCCCGTACAAGTTGACCGGCAGCAGGTAGATGCCGTTCAGCCCGTACTGGTCGCGGTAGGCCTGCAGCATCACCAGCAGCGCCTTCTTCGCGATCCCGTAGGGCGCGTTGGTCTCCTCGGGGTAGCCCGCCCACAGGTCGTCCTCGCTGAAGGGCACCGGGGTGTGCTTGGGGTAGGCGCACACGGTGCCGACCTGGACGAACTTGGCGACCCCGACCCGGCGGGCCTCCTCGATCAGGTGCAGGCCCATGGCGGCGTTGGCGTAGAAGTAGCGCCCGGGGTTGGCGCGGTTGGCGCCGATGCCGCCGACCTCGGCGGCCAGGTGCACGACCACGTCGGGGCGGGTGGACGCGAGCAGGTCGCGTACGGCCGCCTGCTCGGTGAGGTCGTGCTCGGCGCGGCGGGGCACCGTCAGCTCGCCCACCCCGCGGTCGCGCAGCACGGCGCAGAGCCGCCGGCCGAGGAACCCCGCGCCGCCGGTGACCAGGACGTGTGCGCGCGTCAGGTCCACCTAGCCGGGCCTGCCCGTGCGCCACTCGACGACGCGGTGGCCCGCGTCGACCAGGGTGCGCTCCTGGCGGGCGATCTCCAGGTCGCTTGCGACCATCATCGCCACCAGCGCGTCGAACGTCACGGTGGGCTCCCAGCCGAGCACCCGGCGGGCCTTGGACGCCTCGCCCTGGAGCAGGTCGACCTCGGCGGGGCGCAGGTAGCGCGCGTCGATCTGGACGTAGTCGGCCCAGTCGAGGTCGAGCGCGCCGAACGCCGCCGCGCACAGCTCGCGCACCGAGTGGCGCTCGCCGGTCGCCACGACGTAGTCGCCCGGCTCGTCCTGCTGCAGCATCAGCCACATCGCGCGGACGAAGTCGCCCGCGAAGCCCCAGTCACGCTCGGCGTCGAGGTTGCCGAGGTAGACGGTGTCCTGCAGGCCGAGCTTGATGCGGGTCGCCGCGCGGGTGACCTTGCGGGTCACGAACGTCTCGCCGCGCCGCGGCGACTCGTGGTTGAACAGGATGCCGTTGGAGGCGTGCAGCCCGTAGGCCTCGCGGTGGTTGACCGTCTGCCAGTAGCCGTAGGCCTTCGCCACGCCGTAGGGGCTGCGCGGGCGGAACGGGGTGGTCTCGGTCTGGGGCACCTCGGCGACCTTGCCGAACATCTCCGAGCTCGACGCCTGGTAGAAGCGCACCGGCCGGTCGAGCTGGCGCACCGCCTCCAGCAGCCGCAGCGTGCCGAGCGCGTCGATGTCGGCGGTGTAGATCGGGTTGTCGAACGACACCGCGACGTGGGACTGGGCGCCCAGGTTGTAGATCTCGTCGGGTTCGATCTGCTGGAGCAGGCGGCTGAGGGCGTTGGCGTCCGCCAGGTCGCCGTAGTGCAGGATCAGCCGCGGGTCCTCGTGGGGGTCCAGGTAGAGGTGGTCGATGCGCTCGGTGCCAAACGTCGACGCCCGCCGCACCAGGCCGTGCACCTCGTAGCCCTCGTCGAGCAGCAACTCGGTGAGATAGGACCCGTCCTGCCCGGTGATACCGGTGATGAATGCCTTCACGAGGGGGGCTACGATGCCCGGCTGCTCCCGGTGGCGCAAGGGTGAGCCCGCCCAGGCGACGCGGCTCGGGGCCGCCGTGCACAGCGGCGACCTGCCTGCGCGCCAGACCCGCCTCGCAAATCGAGTACGCCACCGCCCACCCTGCGGACATCGACGGTCCCATCGCGCGCAACGCACGCCGGCGCGTGCCGGTGACCCCCGTCCGGACTGTGACCTACGATGATCGGCAACGCCGATGCCGGTTCGGGTGGCCGCGTCGGCTCCATCCGACGGAGTGGGAAGACCATGGGGAACGAGCTTCTTCGGGTCGCGTACGGGCTGGACCGTCTGCTCTGGCAGGAGCCCGACGAGGACCAGCTCGACGTCTGGGATGTGACGTTGCAGATCGGCGAGATCGGCGAGCTCGGCGAGCGCGACGAGCGCGACGACGAGACCGAGGTCCGCTGGCAGCCCATCGCGCGAGCCGTGCTGTACGGCATCGACGTGGACCGGTGCCTGCGCGTCGGTGAAGCGCCATTCGACGTCGCGGACGCGCACTCGGCCGACGTCGCCTACTACTACGAGCATGTCCTGGATGTCGGCGGCGCCTTCCAGCCTGACGTCGAGGACGAGCTCGAATGGCCACCGAGCAGGGTGCTGTTCCTGCATGACGTCAACGTGGACCCGGGGCTTCGCCGCAAGCGCTACGCGAGTCTGCTCGTCGCCGACGCCATCCTCACACTGGCGCCACTGGGCACCGCGGTCTTCGCCCACCCGGGACCGACCGATCGTGACTCGGATCGCGACGACGACCTCGGACGCCTCCGCTCGGAGACCGAGAACACCCGCTTCCTGGCATCCCTTGGCTTCCGGCCCTTCCGAGACCGGATGTGGCTCCTGGACCTGGCGAGGGAGGACACGGCCGAGACCCTCGGCGCGATCCGTCGTGGGACCTCACACGCGTAGGCCGGTCGGCGCGCGCTCGGCGAAGCAACCGATGTCCATCCCCACTCCCTGGGTCGCTGCACCGGTGGTGTACGGTGCGCTCCTGCGCGCGCCTGGTCGTCGGGCCGCACCGAAGCCGGGGTGTGACGGTGGGTCGTGTCCTGCGGTGGGGGATCCCCCTGTGCGTCGTGCTCGTCGCCATCGGGCTGCTGCTCGTCGACGACGAGGTGGAGGATGGTCTTGGCGCGCCGGCGGGTGACCGGCCGTCGCCGGTGGCCGCCTCGGGCGACAAGCCGTCGGGCGCGCCGGCGGGGACCTGGACCGAGAGCGCCTGTCCGGTCGACCCGGGCGACACCGACGTCGCGGTGACCTGCGGGTACCTGTCGGTGCCGGCCGACCGCGCCGACCGCGCCGACCCCGACGACCGCGCCGACCGCGCCGACCGCGCCGACCCCGACGGGGCGACGATCGACCTGGCCGTGGCGGTGCTCCACGCGCTCGAGGAGGGCCACGCCGATGCGGTGCTGTACCTCACCGGCGGACCCGGCGGGTCGGGGCTCGCCGAGCTCGAGGCGTGGACCACCGACGGGCTGCTCGCCGGCCGCGACGTGGTCCTGCTCGACCAGCGCGGCACGGGCTGGTCACGCCCGTCGCTGGGCTGCCCCGAGCTGGCCGAGGCCGACGACGACTTCAAGGCGCTGCGATCCTGCCGTGACCGCCTGGCCGGCGCCGGGGTGGACCTCGACGTCTACCGGACCGCCGAGATCGCCGCCGACGTCGCCGATCTGCGCGCAGCGCTCGGCTACGACGAGTGGAACCTGTGGGGCAGCTCCTACGGCACGCGGGTCGCCCTGGCGGTCCTGCGCGACCATCCCCAGGGGATCCGGTCGGTCGTGCTCGAGGGCGCCTATCCGCCCCAGGTCGACGCCTACGCCGACACCGTCGCCGCCGGCGTCGCCGCAGTCGAGGGCCTGATGGACGCCTGCGCGGCCGATGCGACCTGCGATGGCGCCTACTCCGAGCTGTACGCGACGTTCGTCGACGCGGTGGTGCACCTGGACCAGGACCCGGTCGTGCTCGACGACGACACCGAGCTCGACGGGCTCGGGTTCGCCGAGGCGGTGGTGGCCGGCCTCGGCCAGTCCGCCGCGGTCGGGCTGATGCCCGCCTGGATCGCGGCGATCGCCGACGGCGGGACCGAGCCGCTGGAGGCGCTCGTCGAGCGGCGCGGACGCACCCGGGACGGATCCGACAGCGACGGGCTGTTCTACCTCGTGGAGTGCGCCGAGGAGATCGCCCACTCACGCCTGGCCGAGGTCGACGCCGAGGACGTGGCCGACGTCCTCGAGGTCGACCTCGACGACGTCGTCGCGGCGTCGCAGTCGGCGATCGTCGCCTCGACCGTCGACGCGTGCGCGCTGTGGGCGCCGCCCCCCGTCGACGCCGCAGTGCGCCGACCCGTCACCAGCGACGTCCCCGCCCTGGTCATCTCCGGGGCGCTGGACCCCCAGACCCCCCCGTGGTGGGCCGAGCAGGCCGCCGCCGGCCTGCGCAACGGCCACCTGCTGATCGCACCCGGCATGGGCCACGACGTCATCGACGCCCACGTCTGCCCGCGCGGGATCTTCGAGGCGTTCATCGACGACCCGACCGCCCCGGTCGACACCGCGTGCCTGGCCGCCATGACGGTGGAGTTCGCCCCGCCCGGCTGAGCCGACGTACCTGATGCTCACGTGCGGTGCCCGTCAGAACTCGAAGGGCTCGCGGCACTCGCCTGAGCCACCGTCGAAGGCGGCCCACTCCACGTCGGGGCCGTTGTGGAACTCACCGCCAAGAGGCGCAACCGGATGTGGCGTGCCCCGAGGTGCTCGTCGGCCACGGCCACCACCGCCTGGGCGGAAGCACGCGTACAGGGAGGAAACCGTCTGAGCCTTTGCTCTAGGATGACGGGGGCGAGGCGAGAAGGGGCTGGCATTGTCTAGGCGCGACCGGCTGCGGCTGCGGCGCCGGCCGGGCGCGCGGGCGGCCGGCTCGCTGGCGGCAGCTCCCGAGCTGCTGGCCGCCTACCGCGCCATGGACTCCCGGGTCGCGCCGTTCACGGCGATCCTCGCCACGGCCTCGGTGCCCGCGTTCGTGGAGGCCCTGCGGGGGATGGGCGCCACGGGTGAGGTCGAGGGCCTCGTCGCGGGACTGGAGGCGGCCGACGCCGACAACCCGGTGGATGCGCTGACGGGCCTGGACGCCGACGTGGTCACCGCGGCCCTGGCGGTGCTCGACGCCGAGATGCTCGCCGTCGCCGACGATCTGCGGGCCCTCACCCGCAAGCGCCTGCTGCGCTGGCGCCCCACGCCACCGCCGGCCCGCCCCGCGGCGGACGGCGAGGAGACGATCGAGGCGCTCCAGGCGTCGTGGCGGGAGTGCGCGGGCGTGCTGGACGCCGCCGTGGCGAGCATCTCGGCAGCGGGCCGAGCGGTGCTGACCCTCGGGTTCCTCGGCTGGGACGAGTGGCGCCGCGACCTGGCTTACGTGGTCACCGTCCGCGGGCCCTACCAGTCCCGCCGGATCGGCCCCAAGCCGAGCCGCAAGCGCCGCTCCCTCAGCCGGGCCGCACGGCTGAGCACCTGCGTCGGCGAGCAGCAGCGGATCTTCGCCGCCGACACGGACACCACCTTCCTGGAGGCGGCGACCAGCCCCCTGGGCGAGGCGCGGACCCGCTGCGCCGCGACGCTCTGCCGCCTGGAGCGGGAGGTGACCGCGCACCGCGACGCGCTGCGGGACGCGTGGACCCAGGCCGAGGCGGCGGCGGTCGCCGCGCTGGCCGACGTGCGCCGACAGGAGCGCGCGGCCCGCGAACGTCGCGAGGACGACGCGGCCGCGAACCGGGCCGAGCGGCAGGCCAAGCAGGCGGCGGACGCCGTCGAGGAGCTGGGCGGGCTGCGCCGCGACGTCGAGGCGTTCCACGCCGAGTGGCCGCTGTCAAGCGCAGCGGCGGGCGATGCGGACTGGGTCGAGCTGCGCCGGCGGCTCCGGGGCGTCGGTGGCGAGCTGCCGGTGCACAGGCTCCCCAAGGAGGCCGCAGGCGACGTCCTGCGCGTCCTCGCCATGGTCGCCGGGAGCGCCGGGAGCGTTGGCACCGATGCCGCCGCGGCCGCGTTGCGCGACCTGCTGGACCTCGAGCACGGCCTCGCCGAGCGGGAGCGTGCGCTGGTCAAGGCGATGGCCGAGCTGCCCGTGGGCGAGGAGGCCCGCTCCCAGTCCGTCGCTGTTCGGGTTCGGCTGCGCACGAAGGTCAAGACGGTTGGCCTGTCACCACCGCGATTGCAGTGCACCTACCGTTGGATCACCACCAACTGGGCGGCGCTGCGCCCGGTACTGGCCGCGCACGCCCCGGCGCAGACCCGCGCGCTCACCGACGTGCTACCCGCCTTGGAGAAGCTGATCCCTGGTGGCGAGACCGCGGGGCTGCCAGCATCACCGAGGCTCGGACCGCGATGAGGTACGCCACGGCGGTCGGCCACCTGCGCCGGCTGGCGGAGGCGCTGGCCGAGGACGCGCGGCTGGCGGAGGCGCTGGCCGAGGACGCGCGGCTGGCGCGGGAGCTCGGCGGGCAGACGCCGGTGGTGCTCGCGGCGTATGCGTTCGGCGACCTGCTGGAGGGCCCCCAGCGCCTGGAGCGCTCCGATGTTGCGCTGGTCGTTGACCGCACGGCCGACGAGCTGCCGTGGGGCGCCGAGCCGCCCGCGGTGCGGGGCCTGTTCGAGCGCCACCGCCTGGACCGGGTGCCGCTGCGCTGGTGCTGCGTGCCCCGCGACCGGCCCGTGGCCAACCACCGCATCACCGGCCCGGTGCGGGTCTGGTCGCTGGCGGGGCCTGACGAGGAGGCGCTCGACGCGCTGGCCGCGCGACGCGCCGAGCACCTGCGGGAGCGGGCGCCGGATCCCGACGAGCAGGCCCGGCGCCTCGCGGCTGAGGCCGCCGCGAGCCTGGCCGAGCTCGACCGCCTCGTGCACGGCCATCGCGGTGACCCCCGCGCGATCGCCGAGGAGCTGTTCGACCTCGCGGCGCCTGTGTGGGACCTGCCGCGCCACCGGCGGCTGGGCGAGGCGGTGGGCCGCCGGTCGGGTGCGGATGTCCTCGCCGTGATCGACGAGGACCCGCTGGGCGAGGTGGCCCAGCTCGCCGGGGAGGGGCTGCTCGTCGCGCTCGCCGGGCCCCATCCCGAGGCGGCGGAGCTAGCCCAGCGGTGCGCGCGGACCCTGCGCGAGCGCGACTGGGAGGGCGACACCGAGCTGGCCGAGGACCTGGAGGCCGCGCTCGGTGCGGGCCCGGTGCCGGCCCGCCGGGCGGTGCCGGTCGACGCCGGCGAGGTCGGCGCGCACCTGGACGGCGGCGGGCCCGGGGAGCCCGCGTGGCGCCTGGAGCTGGCCACCGGGGAGCTGTGGCCGGTCCTCGACGATTGGGAGGCGAGCACCGGCGAGGACCTGCCCGGCGACTGGGAGGACCCCGACGCGTGGCTGGCCCTGGATCCGCACGGCTCCCGGTACGCCTACCGCGACATGGTGTCGTTCGCCGCCACGGTCGCCGACCGGCGCCTGGCCGACCGGCTCGGCCATGCGCTGGAGGGCAGCGAGGTGTTCCGCCGCTTCCGCGACGTGCTCGCCGACCGCCCCGACGAGGAGGGCCGCTGGCGGGTCTTCTCGGCCGAGCGGGTCCGCGGCAGGGGACGCGCCTGGCTCGCCCTCGAGGGCTACCGGCCCGCCTGAGCGCTCGCCCGCCGCTCGTCGTTCAGTTCAGGCGGTCGCAGCGGGTCGAGTGGGCGGCATACGCCGATGCACGACCTCGCACGTCGGTAGGCTGGCGCTGTCCACAGGCGGCGCGTGTGGAGGCGTCCCATGGCACAGACCCCCGCCGCCGCGTGCAGGACATGGCCGAGGTCCGGGTCCGTCCGCTGCGCCGCTGCCGCGCAGGTCGCGCAGGTCGCGCAGGTCGCGCAGGTCGCGCAGCGCCACGGTGACCCCGCCCACCGCGTCCGCTGACGTCGAGTACAACTTGCTGATCGAGCAGGGCGTGTTCGACACCGACGAGCGGGTCCAGCTGCTCGACGGGCAGCTCGTAGCGATGAGCCCGCAGAAGGCGCCGCACGCCGGCATCGTGGAAGCGCTCAACGAGCGGCTCGTGCCCGCGCTCGTCGGCACGGCGCGGGTGCGGGTGGGCCTGCCCATGGCCGCCGGCGAGCACTCCGAGCCCGAACCCAACCTTGCCGCGGTCCGAGCCCCGCGACCGCCACCCTGAGCGCGCCCTGCTGGTCATCGAGGTGGCCGACACCTCCGTGGGCCTGGACCTCGGCCTCGACCTCGGCCTCGGGCGCAAGGCGCGGATCGACGCGGCGGCCGGCGTGCCGGTCTCTGGCGTGCCGGTCTCTGGCGTGCCGGTCTACTGGGTGATCGACGTCACCCGTGACGTCGTCCACGTCCA
>JBBDQS010000014.1:0-32667 GCA_040905805.1 Egibacteraceae bacterium
AGCCCGTCACAGGCTCCGCCCCACCCAGACGTCCCTTCAGAAAATCTGCACCCGAAGGTAATGGTGTACGACGGCTCAGGCACCGACTTCCGAGCGCCCACGGAACTCGTCGCGGACCTGCTGCAACGAAGTGCCTTGGGCTCCGGCGTCGAGTTCGGCCAGACCCTGGGTGATCGCGGCGACCGACTCCTGGTCGGAGAGGACCTCCAGGGTCAGCTCGAGTCCTTCGAGGTCGTCGATGGACAGCAACACTGCCTCGGCGCGGCCGTTGCGCGTGAGGGTGAACCGCTCATGTTCGGCGTGGGCGAGGCGAGCAAGTTCGTTCAGCTTGGCTTTCGCCTCGCTCACCGGCAGCGTCGTCATGGTCTGAATAGTAGTCCGTTTCGGGGGGACGGGGCAACGGTCGCCGGGCTGTCACCCGTCCGGCACACCGCCACAGCCTGGCCCTCGCGGCGTAGGGCTGGTGGCTGACTCTGTTTGGGAGGACGGTGACGGCATGTCCATCGAATGGAGATGCCATGGCCACCACCTCGCTCCGTGTTGATGACGTGCCGCTCCTGCTCGAGTCGTTCCTCACCGGCTACTGGTCCCAGCGCACACGGGCGAACTACCGGTTCATCCTCGGCGGCTGGTTCACCTGGTGCACCCGCCATGAGCACGACGTGCTTCGTGACACTGACCCACGCGTGGTCGAACGCTGGATCACCGACATGCAGCAGCACCCGTATGCAGCGAACACCATCGCCGCTCGCGTGTCAGCGGTCTCGGCGTTCTACCGCTGGTGCTTGCGCGAACAACTCGTCGACCGCAACCCCGTCGAGGCGATCCGTCGCCCCAGCCGTCCGGGAGAGTCGACCACGTCGAGCCTGACCCGCCACCAGCTCACCGACTGGCTCGCGGCCGCCGAACGCCACGGCGGTGCCTGGTGGGCCGCAGCGATGCTGCTGGGCCTCAACGGCCTGCGCTGCGGCGAGCTCATCGCCTGCGACGTCACCGACGTCGGCAACCACTCCTGGCACCACACCCTGGCGTTGCGCACCACCAAGGGCGACAAGCCCACCGTGATCGCGCTCGCCCCCCCGACCATGCAAGCGATCGAGACCGCTGTCGACGGTCGGTCCGGCGGGCCGCTGCTGCGCAACACCGCCGGCCGGCGAATGACCGTCTACAACGTCCAGTACCTGGTCGCCGCGCTCGCCCGCGACGCCGGGATCATCAAACACCTGACTCCCCATGGGCTGCGACACAGCGCTATCACCGTTGGCCTGGACGCCGGCGTTTCCTTGCCGACATGCAGGACTTCGCCCGCCACGCCGACCCCAAGACCACCCGACGCTACGACCGCTCCCGCCACGCCCTCAACCGCCACGCCACCTACGCCATCGCCCGCTACCTCGCCGGAGGCATATAGACATCGGTCCTGCGGGCCATGGTCCGCATTCGTGTAGGCGGGGCGGATTCAACGGATAACCGAACCCTCGGCACTCAGGAGCCTGTCGCAGGAACCGACAGGCCGAACCGCCGGCGTAGCCTGGGGTATGCAGTACACCGACTGGGGTGAGCGCGCCGCTTGCTGGTCCGGGATCCGCCGCGAGACGGTCGATGTGCACGGCACGAAGGTGCACTACCTGGTAACGGATCACACCCGGACGTCGGATCAGCCGGTTCACCTGCTCGTTCCCAACCCTGCCAACGGCGCCTCGAACTGGCTCGACGTACTCGCGGGGCTGCGGGCACACGCGCATGCGATCGCGGTAGACCTGCCCGGCACGATCGCCGGCCACACCGCGCTGCCGAACCGGCGCGCGGCGAGCATCGAAGCCAACGCGCTGTTCCTGCGTGATTTCAGCGACGCACTCGAACTCGATCTGGTCGTGGTTCACGGCTGGTCGGCGGGCGGGATGATTGCGCTGCTGTTCGCCGACCAGGCACCCGAACGGGTCGCCGGACTCGTGTTGGTTGTTCCGGCACTTCCCTCCCCCGCTGAGCGCGGGCGAGGCGCGCATGTGGCGGACCCTCGGCAGCGCTGGGTTGGCGGTCGTCGCGCCGGTCGCCCGTGCGCTGCTCCGCGTTTCGGAGAGACGGATCCTCGCGTGGAACCTGCAGCAACTGAACGATCCCGCGTCGATTTCGGGTAGCAGATGGAATACGGGCGGTGACCTGACGAAGATGTCGGCGGAAATCGCCGGTCTCATGCGAGATGAGATGTCGGCGGTCTAGTCGACACGCCTGGGAAGCGCGGTCACGGTGTATGCCTCAGTCATGTCGCTGATGTTCGTCTGGCGGCGATCCGTGCTCGACGCGATGCGCCGGGTCGCGGCGCGGACTCTTCTTGTTTGGGGCGATGAGGATCGCCTCACTCCCCGCGCGTCGATCGATGACTGGACTGCGCACCGGCCCGACTGGAACTTGGTGGTCTTGCACGGTGTGGGTCACGCGCCGCCGTTGGAGGTCGCCGCCGATTACGCGCGCACGGTCATCGACTGGGTGGGGCTCACGGGTTCAGGACACGACCAATAGGGATACGTCGGGTAGCTGCTGGGAGCGGCTGTGAACAACCTCCGGTAGCAGGCTGGACCAGGCAGGAGCGACTACAGCCGCCAGGGTTCGGGAAACTTGGCACTCAAGGATGTAGAAGCCGCTGAGCTCGAGGCCAGCAGGGAGTGCCGGGCCGGCTGCCATGGAGCCGTTTGCGACGCTGACGACCCGTGCGGTCTCCCTGGGCATGAAGGCTTCCCCTCCGCGAGCGAAGGACGCCGGCCTTTGCGAGGTCATGAGTGATCTCGGTGTAGGCCGAGAGCTCGGCTGCTGCCTCAGCAGCTGTGGTCATCGCTGCGCGTGCCGGGTCCAGGTACAGAAGCAGTGCATACCGCATGTCGCCTCCCGTCGGACCGTGCCAGGCGATACCCACGGCCTTAGGGTTATCGGCGGCGGATTCAACGGGTCGCTGCAACGGCCTCGGTGAATCCGCCGCGGCACACCGATGGCGGTCCTCCGCCGCGAGATGCGTGTTTGCCCGGAGGTTTCGTTGACGGCCTGAGCTGCGTTTGCCCATACTTGTCCCACGGGCGGGGAGGGCCGGCGACATGGTGGATCGCATCGAGCGGGAGCGGGCGCGTCTGGGCGCCGCCGAAGCTGCGGTGTTCGCCCACTACGGCGTGGACGCCTCATCCGAATCGCTCAGCGTTGACGATCCACCGCTGGTCACGCGCGTGGTGCGCTGCGGGCGGGGAGCTCCCACCGTGCTGTTCCACGGTGGAGGCATGACGGCGACGGTATGGACCCCATTGCTGCCCCACCTACCGGCCCGGTCCCTGAACCTGATCGATCTCCCTGGCTGCGGCCTGGCCGATGCCTTCGACTACACCTGCGTGGACCTCGCCGAGCACCAGGCCGCGTTCGTCGGCTCGGTGCTGGACGCGCTCGGACTCCAGCGTGCCGCACTGGTTGGCAGCTCACTTGGTGGCATGTACGCGTTGCGGTTCACGCTGCAGCAGCCGGAGCGAGTCACCGCGCTCTCGCTCATCAGCGCCCCCGCCTTCGCGTTGCCGGGCGCACGGATCCCGTTTCCGATGTCGCTGAGCAGCAACCGCCTGCTGGGTCGGCTCATGACCGCGCTGGCACCCTCTCCGACGCCACGCATGATGCGGCGGGTGCTCGCCATGATCGGCGGCAAGCAGGGGTTGGAGGGCGTGCCGGAAGCGCTGTTCGATGCATTGGGGGCGGCGATGGCGCTGGCAGGACCGACGACCGCTTCCCTCGGACCAGAGTCTTTCCGCTGGAGCCGGCCCCACCCACACCTCGTCGTCACGGACCAGGAGCTCACGAACTGCCATGTGCCGGTGCAGCTCATCTGGGGGGACACCGACAAGGTGCAGTCGCCCGATGCCGGGATCCGGGCTGTCGAGTTGCTCCCCGACGGAAGGATCGAGATCCTCCCCGGTGGGCACGGGATCTGGTTCGACGCGCCCGCCCGGTGTGGAGAGCTTCTGACCGACTTCCTCCGCAGCGTCGAGGAAGAGGGTGCGTCGCCGAAGTAGAGGGATGGATCCGTTGGCCCACGACCGAGGTGCGGGACGCCAGCGAACCTACTGGTAGCGGCGGCGGATTCAACGGGTCGCTGAATCCGCCGCTGCTAACTGGGGGGAGGCCGAAGGCCCTTCCCGCCAAGGGGCTGCAACTCGAAGCGGTCGCCCATCTCTGCGATCACGGGACGAGCACGCGCGATCAACTGCTGGATCGCTTCCAGGTCCAGCGACGCCTGATGCGCCTCAGCGTCATCCCAGACTTCGACGACCCAGATGGAGTCGGCGTTGTGGGCGTCTCGGCTGACCACGTACAGGTGGCAACCCGCGACGTCCTCGAGTGCTCCCGCGGCCTCCAGCAGATGGTCCACCAAAACGTCACCCTTGCCGGGCTTCGCGACGATCTTCCCACACAGCCCGTAGTTCACATCGTCCTCCTCGAGCCTCGAGCCGCCACGCTACAGGCAGGCGACAACCCTGGCGTAGCGGCTGATCACCTATGCGGGCCTTGGGGCGTACAGCCGAAGCGACGGTCACCACGGTCCTGCGGGCCAAGGACCGCACTGGGGCCCGGGCCGACGACGACGTCGTGGCCACCGACGGGCCGTACCTCGAAGCCAAGGAGCACCTGGGTGGATTCTGGATCCTTGACGAGGAGCAGCAGCGGTCGAATGGAGCCGACGCGTCATGTGGTGCGTGCACGCCCCCATCGAGCTCCGGCCGTTCCGGGCCCAGTCCTGAGCACGGATGACGGGCCACGTCGACGCCGCCGCGATCGGCCGGATCGTCCGTGAGGATTCCGGCCGATCCGTGGCCACGCTCGTGCGCATCTTCGGTTCGATCGACCTGGCCGAGGACGCGGTGCAGGACGCGTTCGTCGTGGAGCAACCCGGGCACGACGAACCGCGGCAGGTGGGCGCCGTGAAGGACGACCAGCTCCGCCTCGTCTTCACCTGCTGCCACCCCGCACTGTCAACAGAGGCCCGTGTCGCGCTGACCCTGCGGCTGCTCGGGGGGCTCACCACCCTGGAGGTCGCGTCTGCCTTCCTGGTCTCGCAGCCGACGATGGCGCAGCGCCTGGTGCGGGCCAAGCGTAAGATCCGGGAGGCGCGGATTCCGTTTCGGGTGCCCGACGAGGACGACCTGCCCGTACGGCTCGCAGCTGTCCTCACCGTGGTCTACCTCGTCTACAACGCGGGGGCGGACCGCGACGGCCACCCCTGCGCGGACGCGGTCAGACTCGCACGGGTGCTGCGGGACCTGCTGCCGGACGAGCCGGAAGTAGCCGGGCTGCTCGCGCTGCTGCTGCTCGCCGAGGCGCGCCGACCCGCACGACACGACGCTGACGGCCGGCTGGTCGTGCTCCGCGACCAGGACCGGTCGTGCTGGGACCGGTCGCTCATCGACGAGGGCCTTGCGATCGTCCGCCGGCTCCTCAACCGGAACGAGCCCGGCCCCTTCCAGCTTCAGGCAGCGATCGCCGCGGTGCACACCGACGCGGCCACGTTCGAGCAGACTGACTGGCCGCAGGTGCTGGCGCTCTACGACCATCTCTACGCCGTGCAGCCCACCCCGGTGGTCGCACTGAACCGCGCCATCGCCCTGGGCGAGACCGAGGGGCCCGCCGCCGCGCTCGCGGTCGTCGACCGCTTGGCTCTAGACGACTACCAGCCGTTCCATGCCACCTGCGCCCACCTGCTACGCGAGGTCGGCCGCCACCGAGAGGCCGACGACGAGTACCGCCGGGCCGTCGACCTTGCCGTGGAGCCCGCTCAACGCGCATGGCTTGAGCAACAGCGGACCTCAAATTTGGTCACGGACGGCACGTTCCGAGGGCGCCCGCCGAACGTGATCCCGCGCAAGGTGTACGAGGAGCTGCGCTGCCCGCACGATGGACGAGGTCGACGAGCTGGTGCGCCAGGGGCAGGCGCTCACGGGTAGGTCGCGCACCACGCCGCTGTGGGACCCCGAGCGCGACGGGCGTTTCGTCGACGACTGGGACAAGGCGCTGGATCGGCTGGCCGACCCCCCCGCTCCGACGGTAGCTTAGGCCCGGCTCTCCAGGAGCACCCGGCACGCCTCCGCGCACCGGTGGCAGGCCTGGGCGCAGAGCCGGCAGTGCTCGTGGTGGTCGGCGTGGCTGTCGCACGCCAGCGCTCGCGGGCGCTGCTCATGGTGCAGTCCTTGTCGTCGGCGTCGTGCACGCGTACCCGCGATCGGGCCCGCGTGAACCCAGGCGCGAACGATCGGGGTCACTGCGCCTCGGCTATCGTGAGGACCGTGAACGACGCTCGTCCGCCGGGTGGCACCCCGTCCTCCGTCGCTGTGGGTGACGCCGTGCTGGCGGTGGCCGCCGAGCGCACCGCCGACACGGTCCTGCGGCGCCTGGTCGAGGCGGCGCGCACCCTCGCCGGGGGGCGGTACGCCGCCCTCGGCATCCCCGACGGCGACGGCGGCTTCGCCCAGTTCCTGACCACCGGGCTGACCGCGGAGGAGACCGCTGCCATCGGTCCGCTGCCGCGGACCCACGGCCTGCTCGGCGCGATGCTCGACGAGCCCGCGTCCTTTCGCACCCTGGACATCACCCGCGACCCGCGCTCCTGGGGCTGGCCGCCCGCGCATCCGGAGATGCGGTCCTTCCTGGGCGTGCCGATCGCCGCCGACGGCGCGGTGATCGGGGCGATCTACGTGACCGACAAGGAGGCTGCGGGCGGGTTCACCGACGCGGACCAGGAGGTCATCGAGCTGCTCGCCGCGCACGCCGCGGTGGCGCTGGAGAACGTGCGTCTCAGCGAACGCACCCGTGAGCTCACCATGATCGAGGAGCGCGCCGCGCTCGCCCGGGAGCTGCACGACGCGATGACCCAGAAGCTGTTCAGCCTGAACCTGGTCGCCGAGGCCGCGGCGGTCACGGTGACCGCCGACCCCGTGGTGGCGACGGCGCACATCCGTACCTTGCAGGGTCTGGCGCGCGACATCCTTGCCGAGCTGCGGTCCCTGATCGTGGAGCTGCGTCCGGCGGACCCCACCGCCGACGGGCTGGTCGCTGCCCTGCGCGCGCACGTGGGCGTCGTCGCCCGGGTGCACGACCTCGACGTGGGGCTGCGCGTCGGCGGGGACGTCCGGCTCGATGCCGAGCGGGCGCGCCACGTCTTCCTGGTGGTGCAGGAGGCGCTGCACAACGCCGTGCGCCACGCCGCCGCCGGCAGCGTCGACGTGGTGGTCACCGTCGACGAGGAACGCGTGGTCGTCGAGGTCTGCGATCAGGGCGCCGGCTTCGATCCCGACGACCTCACGGTGCGCAGCAGCCGGCTGGGGCTGACGTCGATGCACGAGCGCGCCTCCGCGGTCGGCGGGCGGTTGACGATCGACTCGCGGGTGGGGGCGGGGACGACCGTGCGCCTCGAGGTGCCGGTCGCGGAGCGCGATGACTGAGCGCATCCGCGTGCTGGTCGTCGACGACCACCCCGTCGTGCGCCAGGGGCTGCGCGCCTTCCTGTCGACCCTTGCGGGCATGGAGATCGTGGGTGAGGCAGCCGATGGGGACGAGGCCGTGCGCAAGCTGCGTCACCTGCGACCCGACGTCGCCCTGCTCGACCTCGTGATGCCCGGCACCGACGGCCTGGCGGTGCTCGAGCAGGCCGCCGCGCTCGGGTTGCCCACCCGGCTGATCGTGCTGACGAGCTTCTCCGACACCGACCTGGTCGTGCCCGCCGTGCGGGCCGGCGCAGCCGGCTACCTGCTCAAGGACGCCGGGCCGCGAGCGTTGGAGGAGGCGATCCGCGCCGTGCACCGCGGCGAGGCCCTGCTGCACCCGGGCGCCGCGGGGGCGGTGATGCGCGAGGTCGCCCAGCCCCCGTCGACGCCGGCACCGGACCTCACCCCGCGGGAGCGGGAGGTGCTGGCGCTGCTGGCGCAAGGGCTCACCAATCGGCTGATCGCCCGCGAGCTGGCCGTGGCCGAGAAGACGGTCAAGACCCACGTCTCCCACGTCCTGGCCAAGCTCGGCGTCGCCGACCGCACCCAAGCGGCCCTGCAGGCGGTCCGCGAGGGTCTCGTCTAGCACGCCCGACACCGCCACCCTGCCGGGGCGCACCGAGAGGACGCCGCGACAGCCGTTCGACGGACAGGTCCACCCGATGCGACGTCCACTCCTCGCCCTCGTCCTCGCCGCCCTCGTCCTCGCCGCCTGCGTCGACGACGACGGCGCCCTGCCCGACGATCGCGGCCCCTCGCCCGACGGCGCGGACATCGGGGAGGTGGAGGCGGTCGCGCCCGGCGAGATCGGCCCCCGGACGAACCTGTTCGGCGTGGGGTTCGAGGGCCTGTGGCGGTTCGCGCAGGCCACCGAGGTGGCGCTCGTGCTGGAGCCCGACGCCGCAGCGGCAGACCTCGCCGACGAGCTGCGCGCCCAGGCCGGCGTCGCGGCCGTCGACCGCCTCGACGCCGCCGCGGCCGAGGACCGCGCCGCGCTGGACGCCCTCTTGCCGCCCGACGCCCCGGTGCCCCCCGTGCTGCTGGTCACTGCCGACGACCACCCGACCGCCCTGTCCCTGGGGGCCCTGGTGCAACGCGAGGAGGTCGCACACACCCTGGTCCCCACCTGCGACGCCCTGGCCGGGACCGCCAGGCTGCACGGCAGGGCGCGGGCCCAGGCGCTGCTCGACGCCGCCGGGTGCCGCCAGATCGTGCTGGTGGCAGCCAATGCCGACGTCGACACACCGTGGGTGGCCGCGGCGGGTGTCGACGCGGGCACGGTCTGCATCGCCGCTGCCGTCCAGCACGGCCCGCTGCCGACGAGCTCCTCCACGTGCAGCCGGAACCCCGCGGACCCCGGCCTGCCGGTGGCGGCGCTGACGGGCGGCTTCGTGGTCGGTTTCGCCCCCGCCAACGCTGCGACGGTGGAGCTCGAAGCCGGGGGCCGGTCCGCCACCGTGAGGCCGGTGACGCTTGCAGACGGGCCCGCGCTGGCCTACGCCGCCTTCCTGCCCGAGCCCGACCCCGACGACGGACCCCTGCTCGGCGCGCCCGACCTCGCCGACCTCACCTGGCGCTTCCTCGACGCCGACGGTGCGGTGATCGACCAGGAGTCGGGGGCGTAGGACCAGCGGCCGAGGGTGACCGGGCCCTGCGGCGGAGGGCAGGCCCACCGTGTGCTCCTAGCGTTCGTGGCACACGATCGAAGGAGCCTGCCATGCACCCCCTGTCCATCGCTCTGGTCACCGGCGGGTCGCGCGGTCTGGGCCGGGCCCTGTGCGCCAGCCTGGCCGCCGACGGCTGGACCGTCGTCACCGATGGCCGTGACGCCCCGGCCCTGGCCGCCGCCACCGGGCACCCGGCAGTGCACGCGGTGCCCGGCGACGTCACCGACGAAGCCCACCGCCGGGCCCTGGTCGCAGCCGTCGACGCGCAAGGGCCCCTGGCGCTGCTCGTGCTGAACGCGAGCATGCTCGGCCCGAGCCCCCAGCCACCGCTGGCCGACTACCCGGTGGACGTGCTGGCGGCGGTGTACGCCACCAACGTCCTCGCGCCCCTGCGGCTGGTGCAGCTGGCCCTGCCCCGGCTGCGTCCCGGCGGGGCGATCGTGGCGGTCACCTCGTGATGCCGCCCGTGAGCCCTACCCCGGATGGGGCGGCTACGGCTCGTCGAAGGCGGCGCTGGAGCAGGCCGTCAACGTGCTGGGCGCCGAGCGACCCGACCTGCGCGTGTACGCCGTGGATCCCGGCGACATGGACACCCGCATGCAGGCCGAGGCGTTCCCGGGCGAGGACACGTCAGACCGTCCCCCGCCGGAGGCGAGCGTGCCCGGACTGCGCCGCCTGATCGACGGGGACCTGCCGAGCGGGCGCTACGAGGCCCGTGCGCTGGTGTCGCCGGTGGCGCCGGTGGCGCCGTGACCGCCCTGGGCGCCCTGGGCGCCGCCGACGCCGGGGCCCTGGACTTCGACCTGCCCGCGCATCTGGACGCCGACGCGCCGCCGGAGGCGCGGGGCGGGGCGCGCCACGACGTGCGCCTGCTCGTCGCGAGGCGTGCCGACGGCCAGGTGGTCCACCATCGGCTGACCGACCTGCCAGCGCTGCTGGCACCGGGGGACCTGCTGGTGGTCAACACCTCGGCGATGGTGCCGGCCGCGCTGCCGGCGACCCGCCCCGACGGCACGGTCCTGCGCGCGCACGTCTCGGGACCCCTGCAGGGGCAGCGGCGCTGGCTGGTGGAGCTGCGCTGCCCGGTGGGGGCCGACTGCACCTGCACGCGCCCCACGCCCCGGGTGCGGGGCCGGGCTCGGCGGGTGCGTCGTCCCGGCTGTGGGTCGCCACGCTGACCCTCCCGCTGCCCCTGATCGCCTACCTGCGGCGGCACGGCCACCCCATCCGCTACCGCACCAGTGGACGCCAGTGGCCCGTTGACGCCTAACCAGACGGTCTTCGCCGGGGTTCCCGGCAGCGCCGAGTCGCCCTGCGCGGGACGGGCGTTCTCGACGCGGCTGGTCACCGACCTCGTCGCCGCGGGGATCGGTGTTGCACCCCTGCTGCTGCACACCGGGGTCTCGTCGCCGGAGGAGGGCGAGGCGCCCTACCCCGAGCGCTACCGGGTCCCCGCCGCGACCGCCGAGCGGGTCAACGACGCCCGGGCGCGCGGGCACCGGGTCGTGGCGGTCGGCACCACCGTCGCCCGGGCACTTGAGACCGTCACCCACGCCGACGGCGTCACGTCGGACGGTGCCGGCTGGACCGACCTGGAGATCACCCACGAGCGCGGCGTGCGGGCGTTGGACGGGCTCCTGACCGGTTGGCACGAGCCCCGCTCGTCGCATCTGCGCCTGCTGGCGGCCGTCGCCGGGCGCCCGCTCCTGGCGGCCAGCTACGCCGCGGCGCTCGACGGTGGCTACCGCTGGCACGAGTTCGGCGACCTGCACCTCATCCTGCGCACGGCCCCGGGCGGCGCTCGGCTACGGTAGGCGCGTCCATAGAGCCCTCGAGTGGGAAGCGTGCGATGCCGACCGACAACCTCACCCGTGACGAGGCGCGCACGCGCGCCGCGCTGCTGTCCGACGTCGCCTACGACGTCGACCTGGACCTGGCCGGTGACGGCGACACCTTCGCCAGCCGCACCGTCGCGCGCTTCGCGTGCGCGCAGGCGGGGGCGTCGAGCTTCATCGACCTCGACGCCGAGTCGGTCCAGTCGGCCACGCTGAACGGCCAGGCGCTGCCCGCGGCGGCCTTCACCGGCCATCGCCTGCGGTTGGAGGACCTGGCCGAGCGCAACGAGCTCGTCGTGGACGCGCGCTGCCGGTACCAGCGCACCGGTGTGGGGCTGCACCGCTTCACCGACCCCGTGGACGGCCACGTGTACCTGCATACCCAGTTCGAGCCGTTCGACGCCCACCGCGTGTACGCGTGCTTCGACCAGCCCGACCTGAAGGCGCCGTTCACGCTGCGTGTCGAGGCTCCCGCCGGTTGGGAGTGCATCTCCAACGCCGCCGCCGAGGAGCGCCCCGACGAGGGCGTGGCGGGGACCTGGCGCTTCGGGCAGACCCTCGCGCTGTCGCCCTACATCACCGCCCTGGTCGCCGGTCCCTTCCACGCCGTCCACGAGCCGTTCACCCTCGAGGTCGACGGCATGGCGGCCCAGGACATCCCCCTCGGGGTGTACTGCCGGCGGTCGCTGGCCGAGTACCTCGACACCGACGAGATCCTGGAGGTCACGCGCCAGGCGTTCGCGTTCTTCACCGAGGCGTTCGGCTACCCCTACCCCTTCGGCAAGTACGACCAGCTGTTCGTCCCCGAGTTCAGCTTCGGGGCGATGGAGAACGCCGGCTGCGTCACCTTCAGCGAGGGCTACGTGTTCCGCTCGAAGGTCACCGACGCGGCACGGCAGTCACGGGCCTCGACGATCACCCACGAGATGGCGCACATGTGGTTCGGTGACCTGGTCACGATGCGCTGGTGGGACGACCTGTGGTTGAACGAGAGCTTCGCCACCTACATGGGGACCCTGGCCCTGGCCGAGGCGACCCGCTTCGACACCGCGTGGGCCCGCTTCGCGGGCAGCACCAAGTCCTGGGCCCTCAGCCAGGACCAGCTGCCGACCACGCACCCGATCGCCGCGGACATCGTCGACACCGACGCGGTGCGCACCCACTTCGACGGGATCACCTACGCCAAGGGCGCGTCGGTGCTGAAGCAGCTGGTCGCGTGGGTGGGCCGCGAGGCGTTCCTCTCGGGGGTCCGCGACTACTTCGCGCGCCACGCGTTCGGCAACGCCGAGCTCAGCGACTTCCTGGCGGCGCTGGAGGCCGCCGGCGGCCGCGACCTGGGCGAGTGGTCCAAGCAGTGGCTGCAGACCGCCGGGGTCACCACCCTGCGCGTGGAGGTCTCGAGCCGCATCGACCTGCAGACCGAGGACGGCCGCTACAACGCGGTCACCATCAACCAGGAGGCCACCGAGGAGCACCCGACCCTGCGCGACCACCGGCTGGTCGTCGGCTGCTACACGCTGACCCGCGCTGAGCTGGGTCGCACCAGGCGCGTCGAGCTGGACGTGACCGGGCCGAGCACCGAGGTCGAGGAGCTGGCCGACGAGAAGGCCGCCGACCTCCTGCTGCCCAACGACGAGGATCTCGCCTTCGCCAAGGTGCGCCTCGACGACTGGTCGGTGGGCACGCTGCTGGCCAACCTCTCGCGGATCACAGACCCGCTGGCCCGCTCGCTGTGCTGGGGCGCCCTGTGGGACCAGACCCGCGACGCCGAGCTGCCGGCCCGGCGGTTCGTCCGCCTGGTGGCCGACCACGCCGCCGCCGAGTACGAGATCGGCACCTTGCAGTCGCTGCTCGGCCAGGCCGTGTCGGCCATCATGCGCTTCGGCGACCCGGACAACCGCGAGGCCGCCAAGGCTCTGCTCGCCGACGCCGTGCGCCACGAGCTCGACGGAGCCGAGGCGGGCAGCGACCGCCAGCTGGTGTGGGTGCGCCAGCTCGCCAGCCTGGCCGCCACCGAGCAGGACCGGGCCTGGGCCCGCGGGCTGCTCGACGGTGCGGTGGAGGTGCCCGGGCTGGCCGTGGACACCGAGCTGCGCTGGCACCTGGTCGGCGGGCTGGCCGCCGTCGGCGACGCCGACGAGGCACTGATCGCAGCCGAGGCCGACCGTGACCAGACCGACATGGGTGCGCGACGTGCCGCCGGCGCGCGCGCGGCCCGCCCCATCGCCGAGGCCAAGGCCGAGGCATGGGCCGCCCTCACCGAGGACCGCCATCTGACCCTGGCCATGATGCGGGCGCTGGTCGGCGGGTTCTCCCAAGCCGGGCAGGAGGAGGTCCTGGCCCCCTACGTCGATCCCTACGTCGACCTGCTGGCGGACGTGTGGGCGACCCGCACGCCCGAGGAGGCGCTGCTGCTCACCAGCGGGCTGTACCCGTCCCCGGTGGTGAGCGAGGACGCCGTCGCCGCGGCCGACCGGGCGCTGGCGCTCGAGGGCCTGCCCGCGCCCGGGCGGCGGATGGTCATCGAGGCGCGCGACAGCACCCAGCGGGCGCTGCGGGCCCGTGCCGCCGACCGCTCCTGACCGCTCTCACCGTCACAGGTGGTGGGTGAACCAGCCGACCGCGAGGCCAGCCACGCGCTCCAGGGCTCCCGGTTCGGGGAACAGGTGGGTGGCGCCCTCGACGATCTCCAAGCGGGTGCCCGCGGTCATCCGCGCCATCGCGTCGCGGTTCATCTGGATCACCGGTGTGTCGGCGCCGCCGACGACCAGCAGCGTCGGTGCCGCCACCCGGGGGAGCGCCGCGCCGGCGAGGTCCGGGCGCCCGCCACGAGACACCACGGCGGCGACGTCGGGGCGCTCCACGGCGGCGACCAGCGCGCACGCCGCACCGGTCGAGGCGCCGAAGTAGCCCACCGGCAGGCCGCTCGTGGCGGCCTCCGCAGCGACCCAGTCGGTGGCTGCCACCAGCCGGGTGGCCAGCAGCGCGATGTCGAAGCGCAGCGCGCCCGTCGGCGCGTCGACCTGTTCCTCCTCGGGGGTCAGCAGGTCGATCAGCAGCGTGGCGAGACCGGCTTCCTGCAGGGTCGCGGCCACCTGGCGGTTGCGGGGGCTGTGACGGCTGGAGCCGCTGCCGTGGGCGAACACCACGACCCCGCGCGCTCCCCGGGGCACGGTGAGGTCACCGGCGAGCTGCGCGTGCCCCGCCGGGATGGTGACCTCCCGGGCATGCGCGTCCCGGCGCCGCGCCCCACCCACCGTCGTCCCGGCGCCGGACCTGTTGTCGGTGCTCGCGGCCAGCAGGGCCTGCACCTCCTCGTCGGTGGTCTGGGCGAAGTCGCGGTACCACTGGCCCACCGCGGCGAAGCCCGGGGGGGTGGCGACGACCACCACGTCGTCGGCCTCGTCGGCCATGCGCCGGGCCGTGCGGGGGGCGGCGACCGGCACCGCGAGCACCAGACGGTCGGGCCCGTGGCCGCGCAGCGCCCGCAGCGCCGCGCGGGCGGTGACACCGGTGGCCAGCCCGTCGTCGACCAGCACCGCGGTGCGCCCCCGCACCGCGGTCAGGGGACGCTCGCCGCGGTAGCGGTGCACGCGCCGGTCGAGCTCGGCACGTTCGGCCTCGACGGTGTCCGCCAGATCCGCGACGTCCAGTCCGAGCAGACCGAGGGCGTCGTGGTCGAAGATCGGGTCGCCGCCCTCGGCGACGGCACCCACACCCAGCTCGGGCCGTCCGGGCGCGCCGAGCTTGCGGGCGACGATCACGTCCAACGGGGCATCCAGTGCCGCCGCCACCTCCACGGCGACCGGCACCCCCCCGCGGGGCAGGGCCAGCACGACCGCGTCGGCGTCGGCGTAGTGGGAGAGCTGCGCGGCCAGCTGTCGGCCGGCGTCTCGACGGTCGGCGAACATGCGCCTCGGCCTCCCGGAGTCGGATCGGGGATGTCCACCTCATACCATCGGGGCCGCCCGGCCATGCCGGGGGCGGGCCGGCTACGGGGCCGGCAGCTCGCTCAGGTCGCCGGTCGCGGCCCGGCTGTCGTCGGGGGCCGCCGCCTCGTCGCGGCGTTCCAGCGCCGTGCGGCGGACGAGCGCGGGGTAGCCGACCAGGCCGACGGCGGCGAAGAGGAACCACTGCACCGCGTAGGACAGGTGGTTGCCCGCGGTCAGCTCCGGCGTGTCGGCGGCCACCGGGAGGTCCGCACCGGCCGGGTCCTGGTCCTGCAGCAGCACGTAGTAGGGCCGCAGCGGGCGCTCGACCTGCTGCTGGAGGCGCTCGAGGTCGACGCGCGACACGGTCGTGAGGTGGCCCTCCGCGCGGATCCCCGGGGTGAACCGGGCGGTGGGCTCGTCGGGGAACACCAGGCCGGAGACACGCACCTCGCCCTCGGGGGGCGCGGCTTGGGGCACCGGCGGGTCGGCGAGCTCGAAGGGCACCCAACCCCGGTCGACGATCACGGCATCACCCGCGTCGGTGACCAGCGGGCTCAGCACGTGGTGGCCCGGCCGCCCGTCACGGGCCCGCGGGGTCAGCAGCACCTCCTCGTCCACCACGTAGCGCCCGGACAGCCGCACCCGCCGGTACGCGAGGTCGTCGGCGGGCAGGCCCGCCAGGTCGGACAGCTCGGCGGCGGGGGCGTCGATCCGCTCGGCCACGAGCGCGTTGCGCGTCGTGCGCTGCTCGTGGCGGTCGAGCTGCCAGAACCCCAGCAGGACGAACGTCACGGCGAGTCCCACCACCAGCACGTGGCCGACGATCCACTTGGGGGACAGCAGGAAACGGTACATGACGTCGCCATTGTCGCGCCTCGGCCGCTGCGTTGCCCACCCGCGACGTCGAAGGGTAGTGTCGAGGCACCCGCACATCCGCCACCGCCGCCATGTGTTGCCGCTGGTTGTTCCCGGCGGGAAGAAGGAAACAGCGACGAAGGAGAGGGACGCCGTGTCTGACAGCGTCAGCGAAAGCGAGAACCCCGTAGTCCCCGCCCCGACTCCCGAGGCGACGCGGCCCCGGACGAACCGGGACTGGTGGCCGAACCAGCCCGACCTCTCGGTCCTCCACCAGCACTCGCCCCGGTCCAACCCGATGGACGAGGACTTCGACTACGCCGCGGAGTTCGCGACGCTCGACGTCGAGGCGCTGAAGCAGGACATCTTCGCGGTGATGACCTCGTCGCAGGACTGGTGGCCGGCCGACTACGGCCATTACGGGCCGCTGTTCATCCGGATGAGCTGGCATGCCGCGGGCACGTACCGCATCCACGACGGCCGGGGTGGTGGCGGCGACGGCGCGCAGCGCTTCGCGCCCCTGAGCAGCTGGCCCGACAACGCGAGCCTCGACAAGGCACGCCGGTTGCTCTGGCCGGTCAAGCAGAAGTACGGCCGGCGGATCTCCTGGGCCGACCTCCTGGTCTTCGCCGGCGACTGTGCCATGCAGTCGATGGGGTTGTCCACGTTCGGCTTCGGCTTCGGGCGCGAGGACATCTGGGAGCCCGAGGAGATCTTCTGGGGGCCCGAGGACACGTGGCTCGGCGATGAGCGCTACAGCGGGGACCGGGAGCTCGCCGAACCGTTCGGCGCCGTGCAGATGGGGCTGATCTACGTGAACCCGGAGGGCCCCAACGGCAACCCGGATCCGGTGGCTGCCGCCAAGGACATCCGCGACACCTTCGGCCGGATGGGGATGAACGACGAGGAGACGGCTGCGCTCATCGCCGGCGGCCACACCTTCGGCAAGTGCCACGGTGCGGTCGGGGAGGAGTACCTCGGTCCCGAACCCGACGCCTGCCCCGTCGAGCACCAGGGCCTCGGCTGGCACAACACCTACGGCAGCGGTAAGGGCCCAGATACCCTCACCAGTGGGCTGGAGGGCGCCTGGACCAACGAGCCGATCCAGTGGGACAACGGCTTCCTCGACAACCTGTGGGGGTACGACTGGGAGCTGACGGAGAGCCCCGCCGGGGCGAAGCAGTGGACGCCCAAGAACCCCGAGGCCCAGGGGACCGTGCCCGACGCCCACGATCCGTCGAAGCGCCACGCCCCCATGATGCTGACGACGGACCTGGCCCTGAAGGTGGATCCGATCTACGGGCCGATCACGAAGCGCTTCCACGAGCACCCCGACGAGTTCGCCGACGCGTTCGCCAAGGCGTGGTACAAGCTGCTGCACCGCGACATGGGGCCCGTCTCGCGCTACCTCGGCCCGTGGGTTGCCGAGCCCCAGGTGTGGCAGGACCCGGTCCCCGAGGTCGACCACGCCCTGATCACCGACGCCGACGTCGCCGCCCTCAAGGGCACGATCCTCGCTTCGGGACTGTCCGTCTCCCATCTGGTCTCCACCGCCTGGGCGTCGGCGGCCACCTTCCGCGGCACCGACAAGCGTGGCGGGGCCAACGGGGCGAGGATCCGCCTCGCCCCGCAGCGCGACTGGGAGGCCAACGAGCCGGCCCAGCTGGCCACGGTGCTCCAGGCCCTCGAGCAGGTCCAACAGGACTTCAACGCCGCGCAGTCCGGCGGCACGAAGGTCTCGCTCGCCGACCTGATCGTCCTGGGCGGCTGCGCGGCCGTCGAGCAGGCGGCGAAGGACGCCGGGCACGACCTCACGGTCCCGTTCGCGCCGGGGCGCACCGACGCCTCGCAGGAGCAGACCGACGTGGAGACCTTCGCCGTGCTCGAACCGGCCGCGGACGGGTTCCGCAACTACCTCCGTCCCGGAGCGAAGCTGTCGCCCGAGACCCTGCTGGTGGACCGGGCCAACCTGCTGACGCTGACCGCTCCCGAGATGACGGTGCTGCTCGGCGGCATGCGGGCGCTGGACGCCACCTACAGGCATGCTCGGCACGGCGTGTTCACCGACCGGCCCGAGACGTTGACCAACGACTTCTTCGTGAACCTGCTCGACATGCGCACGGAGTGGAAGGCGTCCGCGTCGTCCGAGCACGTGTACGAAGGACGCGATCGTGGTACGGGCGCGGTCATGTGGACCGCCACCGCCGCCGACCTCGTCTTCGGGTCGAACTCGCAGCTGCGCGCCATGGCGGAGGTCTATGCATCCGACGACGCGCAGGAGAAGTTCGTGCGCGACTTCGTGGCGGCGTGGGACAAGGTCATGATGCTCGACCGCTTCGACCTCGCCTGACGGACGTCGTCACACCGCAGATCCGGCCGGTGCGCGCACGCGCACCGGCCCGTCCATCGGTCGGCTAGGACTCCTGGCGGCGCAGGACCTTCACGACCGCCGCGCCGATGCCGGCGACCACGGCCAGCTTGGTGAGCTTGCCCAGTCCCTTCTTGACGGCGACCAGGATCCCCGCCTTTTTCGCCACTTCCTTCTTGTTGGCCATGAGCCCCTCCGTTGAGTCGACTTGCGGCACCATACCGCGGGACACCTGCGGGCTACGCGTCCGCTGGGGGTGGTGTGTCCTCCGCAAGCTCCGGCGAACCACCCCTCAGCCGACGAGCACCGCCCGTGCGGGCGCGCCGTCGGAGCCGGGCAGGAGCAGGGGCAGCGCGGCGAGGTCGTAGGCCCCGGCCGCGACACCGTCGAGGTCGAGCCCTTCGAGGACCGCGACGCCGGCCCCGAGCAGCGCCTTGTGGACGGGGAAGCCGTCGTGCTGGGCGGCGAAGGTCTCGATCGACACGTAGTCGATGCCGAGCAGCCGGACGCCCCGATCCAGGCACCACTGCGCGGCCGAGGGGTCATAGGCGACGTAGTCCTCGCGGAACGCGCGATCGGTGCGACTCCATCCCGAGTTGCGGGTGCGGGCCAGGATCCGCTCGGCCCCGGCCGGCAGGTCGGCGCGGCTGAGGTCGTCTGCGCCGATACGCTCGTGGACCCCGCGCAGGTCCACGACGTGGCAGCGGCCGACGAACGCGTCGGGCGGGAACGTCTCCACGCCGCCGCCGCCGGGCAGGAAGTGCACGGGCGCGTCGACATGGGTGCCCGTGTGGGCGCCGAGCGACAGGTGGGAGACCGTCGCCGGGTCCTCGGGCTGCTCGGCGACGAGCTCGCGGCGCAGCCCCTGCTCCCCGGGCCAAACCGGCAGGTCGCCCCGCAAGGGGGCACTGATGTCGTAGACGGTCATGGACGAATCCTCTCGATCGCGCGAGCGGGCTACCCCGACCCGGCACGTCCAGCATGCCGCGCAGGGGCTACCCGGCGGACCGGCGCGTCTGGCGGGCGGTGTTCAGCTCCGCGCCGAGCAGCAGGCTGAGGTTCGCCCCGTACAGCCACAGGCCCAGCACCACGGCCGTGGACAGCGCGGGCGGGTACTGCTGGGCGAGCTGGTCGGCCACGGTGAGGGCGAGCGCCAACGCGACGGTCACGACGGCCACGCCGAGCGTCGACCACGCCGCTCCCACCCACAGCCTCGACCAGGGCAGCGGAGCATCCCGGCCAGCAGCACCAGGCCGACGGCGAGGCCCTTGACCCGCCCGAGCAGACCGCGAATCGCCAGCGGGCTCTCCTGCTCGCACACGGCATCGAGCGCGCGCCGCCACCCGCTCGCCAGGGTCGTGGCGGGCCAGAGCAGCACGACCATCCCCACACCGGCGTACCTGGCGCCCTGGTCTTGCATCTGCTCCAGCAGGCCACCGAGCCCCAGGGTCTCGGGGAAGCTGTGCTGCAGCGTGTCGATCAGGGTGTTGATCAGGTGGTCGGGTGCCACCATCCGCAGGAGCCCCAGCCCCACGCCGACCGCCGGGCTGAGCGACAGGAGGCCGAAGAACGCCAGCCCTGCGGCGAGGACCAGCGTCTGGTGCCGGGCGGCACCCTCGATGACGGCACGCACACTGCCGGGCAGGCGCTCGCTGACGTCTGCCGCCCGCTCGGTCGCCGCTTCCACCTGATCGGTCCCGCCCACGGGACAGCAGTACCCCTACCGGGCGGTTGCGAACCCAGCAGCCGCATCGTGCACCGCGTTGCGGCGCCACAGGACCAGCGCGATCAGGGCGATGGCCGCGAGCAGCTCGGACCACAGTGCCGCGCCCTCCGGGCCCGACCAGGTCCACTGGGTCTCGAATCCGAAGAGCCCGACGCTGCTCGAGACGGTGAACGCGGCCACC
Source organism: Egibacteraceae bacterium (assembly GCA_040905805.1). Taxonomy (NCBI): domain Bacteria; kingdom Bacillati; phylum Actinomycetota; class Nitriliruptoria; order Egibacterales; family Egibacteraceae; species Egibacteraceae bacterium. The sequence continues at coordinate 20,067 of JBBDQS010000014.1, forward strand.
TGTCCCAGCGACAACAGCACGCCCGCGCTGACCACCACCCGGTTGTTCGTGGCGAGCACGGCGACCGCGAGGACGAACGCGGTCAGGGCGCCGGCGAGGAACAACGGGCCGATGACCGGGATCTCGGCGTAGCCGTCCCGCCACAGCCACAGATGGACGACCCCCTGCGTCGCCAGCAAGACGGCACCGATGCCGCGCAGGACGACACGGGGAAGGCGGGGATCGTCGGTCACACGAGACTCCGAGGTTTGGGGGGGCATGCTGGGGTAGGGCGGTGGCCATGGGTGTTCGTGGGCCGGGCGGCGACGGATTGGGGTGGCCGGGCAGCCAGCGTGCGTCGCCGCCGTGGTGACGGCGAGGTCAGCGGGCGCGGGCGGCGGTGTCGTAGCGGTCCCTGCCCGCCACGCGCTCCACGCTGGCGACCATGGCCTCGGGCTCCCGGCACCCGCCCGCGACGTCACCTGCTGGCGTCGATCTCCGCCCACACGCGCTTTCCGTCGACGGTCGGTGACACACCGACCGCGGCGGCGAGAGCCTCGACGATGGGGAGGCCGCGACCGCTGACGTCGAAGGCGCCGGCCGGTCGCGACTGCGGCAGGAGGCGCGACCCATCGCCGACCGCGACGCGGACCCGGGTGCCGTCGTAGCCGAGCAGCACCGTGATGTCGTCTTCGCCGTATCGCACGGCGTTGCCCAGCAGCTCGCTCGTCGTGAGCTCGACGTCGCCGACCTCGGCGAGGTCGGACAGGCGCCAGCTGTGCAGGACGCCCCTGGCGAACCGGCGCCCGACGGGCACCGAGGACTCCGCCGGTGGGAGGAGGATGCGTGCCTCGCGCGGTGGGGTCGGCCGCTGGTTCGGCGCCCAGTGCGGCACGCCGACCGGGTAGCCGGGCAGGGCGCCGTCGGCGGACAAGGTCGGCAGGGCGCTGCGCAGACGCTTGTCGGGGTCGTCCGCGGCGTCGTCGGGCACACGCACGACCAGCACCGTCGCCTCCGCAGGAGCGTCGCCGCCAACGTGGTCAGACACTGCCCCGAGCACCTCGGCCGCCAGCACGCCGGCTGGTTGGCCCACCGCGGCCAGGAGCGTCTCCGGCAGGCGCTCTTCGGAGAAGGCCTCACCGGCGGCGTCACGGGCGTCGGCAACCCCGCCAGCGGTGAACACCAGCGCGTCGCCCGGACCCAAGCCCACGCGGTCCTCGCCGTAGCCAGACCCCCCGGCCGTGCCCAGCGGAGGACCTGCCTGGCCCCGGACGTCGATCCATCCCGCCCGGCGCACCAGCACCGGGCGGGGATGGCCGGCGGAACCGATCGTGACCCAGGCGCCACAGCGGTCGAGCTCAAGGACCGCAAAGACGAGGCCGAGGGTCCCGTGGCCGTCCCCGCTCACCGGGGCGAAACGACGGTTCAGCAGCTGCATCGCCGAGGTGACGCCCGTGTGGTAGCTGCGAGCCGCCTGGACGGCCTCGCTGCCCGCGAGCGCGGCCCTGCCCTGGCGCCCCGACGCGTCGCCGACTGCCAACACCCAGCGGTTCGGCGCGCACCGTTGGGCGACCCAGAAGCTGGTGCCGGAAGCGTCGTCCGGACCGCCCCGCATGGCCGCGTCCATGCCAGGCAACGCCAGCTCGCCCGGGCCCACAAGCGAGAGAGGTGATGGCAGATCGTTCGTCAACGCCATGCGTGGGCCTCCAGCGTCGCCGCCCGCGGCCCACTGTACGCCAGTCCCACGCCCAGTCGCCAATGGCGTCGATGCCGCTCTCGGACGCCGATTGCGCACTCGACGAGGTCCTGCCAGGCCGGCGAGACGGGACGTGCGGCGCACGGCCAACCCGTCACGACGTGGCGCGCCGGCTGCCCTTCTCCACGCCCTTGTAGTTGACCAGTGTCTCCAGGCGGTGGACGACCTCGACGAGGTCGGTCTGGTCGGCCATCACCGTGTCGAGGTCCTTGTAGGCGCCGGGGATCTCGTCGATCAGCTGCGCGGCCGCCTCCCGCAGCCAGGTGCGGCCCGCCATCGCGCGCTCCAGGTCGTCGACGTCGAAGGTCCGGCGGGCTTGCCGGCGCGACATCGCCCGGCCGGCGCCGTGGGCGGCGGACAGGTACGCCTGCGGGTTGCCGAGGCCGCGCACGACGAACGACCCGGTGCCCATCGACCCCGGGATCACGCCGAGCTCGCCGTCACGCGCCGAGATGGCGCCCTTGCGGGTGATCCACAGCTCCGTGAGGCAGTGGCGCTCGCGGCGGGCGTAGTTGTGGTGGTTGTTGATCGTGCGCACCGCCAGGTCGGGATCGCGGCCGGTGGCGGTGGCCAGGGCGTCCAGGGCCACCTGCATCATGCGCTCGCGGTTGCCGAACGCGTAGGCCTGCGCCCACAGCAGGTCGGCGATGTAGGCGTCGAACTCCGGCGTGCCCTGGGCGACGTAGGCCAGCTCGGGATCGGGCAGCGCCACCGCCATGCGCCGCATGACCCCCTTGGCGGCTGCGATGTGGCGCAGCGCCAGGGTGTTGCCGGGCCCGCGTGATCCGGAGTGCAGCATGAGCCAGACGGTTTCGGCCTCGTCGGTGCACAGCTCCAGGAAGTGGTTGCCGCTGCCCAGCGTGCCGAACTGGCGGGGTGCCTTGGTGCGCAGGCGCGCGTCGGCGTGCACCGACTCGGGCAGTCCGTGTCGGGCGACGAAGGCCCGCCAGGCCGGGTCCTCGTCGGCGTGCCAGTAGCCGAGGCCGGCGGGGATGGTGGCGGCCCACCGGTCGAGCAGGGGGTCGAGGCTGTCGGGGAGGTCCTCCGCGGACAGCGACGTCCGCGTGGCGATGACGCCGCAGCCGATGTCCACGCCCACGGCGGCGGGGATGATGGCCTCCCGGGTGGGGATCACCGACCCGACCGCGCACCCCATCCCGAGGTGGGCGTCGGGCATGAGCGCGACGTGCCCGTCGACGACGGCCACGCTCGCGGTCGCCAGCGCCTGTTCGCGGGCCTGCTCGTCGAGCACCGAGGCCCAGCTCAGCACGCGCTCCCCGATGCGTTCCATGGTCCCCATCCTCCCCGCGGCCGTCGATGGATAAGACATTGACGAATGTCGATCTAGGTGGCATGCTGGTATGCATCGACGAGTATCGATCTAGGAGGATGCCAGATGCCCACCGGGTGTGAGCCGTCGGCGGACCAGTCGCCTGCGGCGTGCTGCGCCCCCCTCGGTGCCGCCGTCCTCTCGCACGAGGACGCGGCGGTGACCGCGGCGCTGTTCAAGGCGCTCGCCGACCCCCACCGGGTGCGCATCGTGAACATGCTGGCCGCCTCGGACCGCCCGGTGTGCGTCTGCGACCTCACCGGCCCGCTCGGCATCAGCCAGCCGACGGTCAGCCACCACCTGAAGAAGCTTGTCTCCGTCGGCCTGCTGCGCCGCGAGCAACGCGGCACCTGGGCCGACTACTCGCTGGATCCCGACGCGCTGCGGCGTCTGACCGACGTCGTCGACCTCGAAGGAGCAACGCCATGACCGCCACCTCAGCATCCTCGGACGACCTGCGCGAGCAGGTCCGCACCCGCTACGCCGCCGCCGCGACCGCCACCGATCCGCTGGACGCGGACTGCTGCGGCCCCGGCTCTGGCTGCGGCAGCGAGTCGGCCTTCGGGGCCGACCTGTACTCCGCCGACGACCGGGCGGCCCTGCCCGACGCCGCCCGCCTGGCGAGCCTTGGCTGCGGCAACCCGACCGCTGTCGCCGAGCTGCGCGCGGGTGAGATCGTCCTCGACCTCGGCTCGGGCGGTGGCATCGACGTCTTGCTGTCGGCCCGCCGCGTGGGGCCCACCGGCAAGGCCTACGGCGTGGACATGACCGACGAGATGCTCGACCTCGCCCGGCGCAACGCCGCCGAGGCCGGCGCCACCAACGTCGAGTTCCGCAAGGGCGAGATCGAGGCGCTGCCCCTGCCCGACGCCGCCGTGGACGTGGTCATCTCCAACTGCGTGGTCAACCTGTCGGTCGACAAGCCGGCGGTGATGGCCGAGATGCACCGGGTGCTGCGCCCCGGTGGGCGCATCGGCATCAGCGACGTGGTGGCCGAGGACCGCCTCGACCCCACCGCCCGTGCTGAGCGCGGCAGCTACGTCGGCTGCATCGCTGGGGCGCTGTCGGTCGGGGAGTACCGGGCGGGGCTGACGGCGGTCGGCTTCACCGACGTCGACATCACCTTCACCCACGAGGTCGCCGACGGGCTCCACGGGGCCATCGTGCGCGCCGTCAAAGCCGGCGGGTCGGACGGCGGCACCGCCGGCTAGGCGCGGGGCTCGCTGGGCTCGCGGACGGTGGCGAAGGCCCGGGCGGCGGCCTCCTGACGGTAGGTCTCCAGGCGCTCGAGCTGGGAGTCCGCCCGGTGGATGAGGCGGTCGAGGTCCGTGGCGCCGATCGCGGCGTAGGAGGACGCGACCCGCTGCAGGGCATGCCACAGCCGCCGCTTGACGTTCACGCCGCCGACCAGGCCCTCGAGCTCCACCAGGCGGCTCAGGTCCGAGTAGCCACGCAGGCGGCCGTTGAGCTTCAGCCGGGCGACGCGCTCGCCGACCACCGCGAGGGCCTGCTTGGCCGGGTCGCGGGTCAGGTGCAGCGCGTCCATCAGGTCCATGAGGGTCGTGCGGTCCTCGCCGATCTCAACCAGGAGCTCCTCCAGGAAGGCGCCCAGCGCGGTCCCCTGGTTGCTGGACAGGCAGCGACGCGCCAGGTGGATGCCGGCGGTGGCCCCCGCGAGGTGGTCGTTCAGGTAGATGCGCAGCAGCTTGCGCTCGTCGGTGGCCATCAGGCCGGGCATCGCCATGACAATCGCGCTCCTCGGGGGGTTCAGCGTCGGGCCACCAGTACCCACCGGGCACGCGTGGCACACCGGGCCCCGCCGAGGGTTAGAGCCGGCGGCAAGTGGCCCCGCACTGACCGAAGGTCAGTCAGGCTGGCCATCGGGGCGCAGTGGCACCCCGCTGAAGTCCTTGGTGGCCACGCCTTCGACCTCCTGCACGAGCTCGAGCACCGCTTCCACCTGGGAGCGGGCGTGCGGCGCCGGATCGGTGTGCCCGCAGACCTCGCAGCGCACGGAGGGCACTTCCTTGGCCTTGAGCCGGCCGGTCGGGTAGACGATCTCGTAGGGGGAGCGCACGTAGACGCGCTCCCCGCCGCAGTCCGCGCAGGGTTTCATGGACCCATCATGCCCGACGCGCGCGCGTCCTCCGCCAGCGCCGCCAGACGGGTGAGGTAGCCCCGCACGATCCGCGGCAGGGAGGCGGCGGTGGCGCACAGCTCGTCGGCGCCCGCGGTGATCGTGTCGGCCTGGTGGGTCTCGAAGACCCGGACGCCGTCGCGCAACGCCGACTTCAGCTCCGTCAGGACCCGGCGGTCCTCGACCTCCAGGGCGGCGACCGTCGAGTCGCACCAGGTCATCACCGACCCGGCAGCGGACGGTCCGCCGGATCCGGCCCGCCGGAAGGCGGCGGCAACGGCGGCTTCCAGGGCAGCCGCGCCCGCAGCGGCCGTCCCGTCGGCGACGGCGGTCAGCGCCTGCTGCATCCAGCGCACGTCGTTGTGCTCGCCGTGCAGCCCGCTGGTCACCGCCCACAGGTCCGCGAAGCGCCGGTCGGTCAGTCCGGCGAGGTGCTCGCCCCTGAACCGGTCGTGGGTCCCGGCCAACGCCCGCGCCTTGTAGGGCGACATGCGCACGGCGTCGGGGCGCTCGTCGGCGGTGACGGGCTCGTGGCGCACGCCGTAGTCGTTGGCCACGGCGTTCTCGATCTCCACCACCCGGAACAGCAGGTCGACCCAGGTCCGGAAGGCGTCTTTGACGGTCAGCAGGCGCAGGCCCGCCCCGGTGGCCGCGACGCCCCAGGCGGCCCCGAAGTCCAGACGGCGGACGGTCCCGAGCTCGTAGAGGCCGAGCAACGCATCGACCTCCGGGTGGGTGTCGTGGCCGACCCTGCGGTAGGCCGCCGTGGCGTCCATGCCGGCGTAGGACCTGATGATCTTGTTGCCGCCCGGGTGCAGCTGGGCGAAGCGCGTCAGGTCGTACACGCGCCCGTCGACGACCATCCAGCAGGACCGCTCCGGGTCGTTGTGCGCGGCGACCTCGGAGGCGTCGTAGGTGCGCCCGCCGGCGAAGTGCGGTCCGGGGTAGGTGGTGAAGACCTCCTGCTCGTAGCGGCCCTCGCCGTTCAGCCGGTGCAGGGCCCGGCGCGCCTGCTGCCGCTCCCGCTCGCCGACCGGCCCGGAGGCGGGGGGCGCCAGCACCACTTCCAGGGCCTCCTCGACCGCCGCGGCGAAGCCCGTGCGCCCGCACACGTAGACGTGGCCGCCGGGTCCACCCGCCGATGCGGGCCGCAGCAGCGCGGCGAGGTGCCCGGTCTCGGCTTCGTCGGTCAGCAGGGCGCCGATGCGCCGACGGGGTGCGGGGGACCAGACCAGGTTCCCGTTCTCGGAGGCGCCGTGGAGATCCTCGCGGGTGAGTGCCACACGCAGGTGCACCGCGCCGGCCGCCACGTGCCGGCGCAGCTCGTGCTCGCCGTGGAGGTCCGCGCGGGTGCGCGCGGACACGTACAGCCACGTCTCGCCGGCGCCGGCGCCGGCGCCGGCGTGGCGGGCGCGCGCGGCGACCATGCCGAGGAACGGCGAGATGCCCGTGCCGCCCGCGATGCACACGACCGGCCGGCGGGGGTCGTCGGGCAGCGCGAACCCCGCCGGCGGCACGATGCGCACCGCCACCGTGCGCTCGCTCGGCCCGCGCTGCTCGGACGGTGCGGGTGGCCGTGACAGGTACCCCGATGCGGTCCCCTGGCGCACCCCCGCCGGCGAGACGGCCGACACCGGGGTGGTGTAGCGCAGTCGTCCGAGCGTCAGGCGCAGCTCGTCGGCGGTTCCAGCGCCGGGATCCATCACCGAGGAGATCGAGTACAGCCGGGCCGTCTCCGGGGGGACGAGCACGCAGATCCCCGCGCGCTCCCCGGGCTGGGCCTTCCACAGGCTCGCGGGGTGCAGCCCCGACTCCTCCTCGAGCAGCGCGAGCAGCTCCCAGAGCTCCCACTGGTCCTCGGCGCGCGCTTCGATGACGCCGTGCAGCGTCGCGTTGTGGGTCAGGGCGTACAAGGCCTTGGCGACGTCACGGGCGACGGGGCGCACATGCCCGAACGCCAGCAGCGCCCGCAGGGGCAGCACCCGTGCCCCTTCGTAGCCCGCCCGCTGGTCGACCGCCGTCCGCCAGGCGGCGTCGAGCTGCACCGGCTCGTCGCCGCGGGCGTGCAGGGCATCGAGTGTGCGTGCGACCAGCTCGGGGGCCTGCTCGGGCAGGACGGCGCAGCGACTGCCCGGGCGGTAGCGGACCCCGGCGCCCGCCAGGTCCAGCACGACCTGGCCGACCCACCCCTGCGGGTCCGCGCGCAGCTCCTCGACGCGGGCGACCCGGGCGTGGTGGGACGCCGGCGCGGCGGTGGGGGTGCGTTCGAGGCGGGCCAGGGCCAGCTCGGCGTCCATCCGGTCCCACGGCCGGTCCTCAAAGCTGCCGGCGAAGCCGCTGAGGGTCTTGCTGCGTCCCGCCTTGAACGACAGGTCGAGATAGCCGAAGGTCTTCAGGCGGTGGCGTCCCAGCAGGCCGTCACGACCGGCGTAGGCCTCCCGGGCCTCGGCGAAGATCCCCCGCAGCGCACGGTCGCCGTGGCCAGCGACGAACGCCGGGATGCTGATCGCCTCGGCCGCGGTCAGGAAGTCGCGCCAGTGCGCGGGGAACCACTGCCGGGCGAAGAGCGTCTCACGACCGATGGTCGAGAGGTGCGCGTGCCGGCCGAACAGGATGTCGAGCAGCTGGAAGGCCGGGATCGCGGTGCCGCTCGGCCCGGGGGGCGGGTCGACGGCCTGGAAGGGGGTGGCCAGGGGCGCCACGGTCTTGCCCCACACGACCGGGTTGACGTAGTTGGGGCTGTGGGGGTTCGGGTCGACCTTGGCGAAGGAGCGGGTGAGCCGCTCGACGACGTCGGTGATCGCGAGCAGCTCGCCTGCCAGGGCCCGTCCGTCGGCGCGGGCGACGGCCTCCTGTGCCCGCACGGCCGCGCCCACGATCGGGGTGAACACCGCGAGCATCTCGACCGGGGTCATCTGGAAGCGGCGCTCGTCGGCGTTGCCGAGGAGGGGGATCAGCAGCGCGAGGTTCTCGACGAGGAGCGCGTCGCTGCCGCGGCCGGCTCGCAGCCGCCAGTTGTAGGCGTTGAGGTCGATGAAGGACAGGTTGGGCCCCGGGCGGTCGAGCCGGTCGCTCACCGTCCGCCAGGGCCGGGTGATCGACGGCGGGAGCGCGTCGGGGGGGTCGGGGTCGGCGTAGTGGTAGGCGTGCGCGCTGATGCCGAGGATCGCCGCGGCGCGCAGCAACGCGTCGTCGGGGAGCGCGTCGGCCGTGGCCGGCAGCACCGGCAGCGCGTCGAACGCGGCGCGCAGCGTCAGGTCGCGGAACAGGTCGGGCAGCCGCGCGGCGATGTCGTCCCACGCCCGGTGCGCGGCGGGCAGGGCCAGCGCCGGCGCCTCCTGGGGGAGGAACCCGTGCGCCTCGGAGAGGAACCCGAGGTTCTCGTGGCCGTCGTGCTCGGCGCGTTCGGTGGCGCGGGTGAGCACCGCGCGGGCGGGGACGTCGGTGGTGGGCGTGGCGGTCACGACGCCTCGACGACCGCGCGGCAGATGTCGGCGCGGGACAGGGTGCCGACGAGGCCGGTGCCGTCCAGGACCGGCAGGAGGCGGATCTGGCGGTCGATCAGCAGGGTGGCGGCCTTGGCGACGTGGTCGTCGGGTGCCAGGACGAACGGCTCGGTGATGATCAGGCGCGCGATCGGCTTGTCCGACAGCGCCCGGGCCTTGTGCAGGAACAGCTGGTAGCCGGCCCGCAGCGTGCCGCCCGCAGCGAGGATCTCGTCGAGGTCGGGCAGGGAGCTGCGCAGGATGTCGCCCTCCGACAGCACGCCCACGAACGCTCGGGCCGCGTCGACCACCATCAGGTCTGGCACCCGGGTGGCGGCCACGAGCGCGGCCGCCTCCGCCAGGCTCGCGTCGACGTCGAGGGTGGCCACCGCGGTCTGCATGACGTCGCTCACCAGGGTGGGACGGACGCTGACCCGCGACGACCAGTCGGCGAGGAGGTCGTCGAGCACGGGGTAGAGCTCCTCCTCAGGATCGGTCCACGGGGTGACGAGACAGCGGTCCAGGCCCGTCTGGTTGACCGCGACGACGGCGGACTCCGCATCGGCGTGCTCGGCCAGCAGCACTCGGCCCGCGTCGGGGTGCAGGTGGTGGGCCTCGGTCAGGAACGCCATCCCGGCGCCGTCGGGCAGGTGCTCGGCCGCGACCAGCAGGGCCACGGCCTGGCCGCGCCCGGCGAGGTCGTGGCAGGCGGCCATCCCGGCCGCGGCGTCCCCGGCGTGGGCGACGGCCTGGGCGGGCCCGTAGCGCACCGCCACGTCGCGTTCCCATGCAGCGCCCACCGCGGGGTCACCGTCGACCACGAGGATGACGGACGGGCTCATGGGCTACTCGACGACCGCGACGGCCGCGACCGACAGCAGGTAGCCGGGCGCCAACCCGACCTGCATCGTCATGCGCGCCGGCGGGTCGGCGGGGAAGACCTCGGCGAAGACCTGGTTCAGGTCGGCGAAGGCACCGAGGTCGCTCATCATCACCGTGACGTTCAGGACGAGGTCGGCACGGCTGCCGCCGGCACGCACCACCGCCAGCAGGTTGGCGAAGGCCTGCCGGGCCTGTGCCAGGAACGTGTCGCCCACCGGGGTGCCGGGCTGGTCGCCGACCGCGGCCTGACCCGACACGAACAGCAGGCCGCCGCTGCGGACCGCCTGCGAGTAGGGGCCGAGCGGGGTCGGCACGCCCGGCCCCGACACGATCTCCTTGCGCCCGCGTTCGGGCCCTGCGCCAGCACCGTTCATGCGCGCCTCCGATCAGCTTCGAGTAAGCGTAGCCAGACCTCGCTGACGGTCGGGAACGCCGGCACAGCGTGCCAGAGGGTGGAAAGCGGGACCGCGCCGACGATCGCGATGGTCGCGGCGTGCAGGAGCTCGCCGACGTGGGGGCCGACGAACGTCGCGCCGACGATGACGTCGCGGTCCTCGTCGATGACGAGCTCGGCGTGGCCGCGCACGTGCTTGCCGACCAGCGTCGCCCCGGCGGTCGACCCGATCGCCACGGTGACGGTGCGCACCGCGATCCCCGCGTCGCGCGCCTGCGCCGCGCTTGATCCCACCGCGGCGATCTCGGGGTCGGTGAACACCACCTGGGGGACCGCGCGGTGGTCGGCCCATGCCTCGTGGTCCTTGCCTGCGACGATGTCGCCGACCAGGCGGGCCTGGTACTTGCCCTGGTGGGTCAGCAGGGCGCGGCCGTTGACGTCACCGGCCGCGTACAGCCAATCGCCCTCGACACCCTGCACCCGCAGGCGGTCGTCGACGCGCAACGGCCCGCCCGGCTCCAGCCCCACGGTCTCAAGCCCCAGGTCGTCGGTGTTGAAGGTGCGCCCGGTGGCGACGAGCAGCTCGTCGCCGACCCACTCGCTGCCGTCGTCCAGGGTCACGGTGACCGACCCGTCGGTGCCGTCGCGCCGCGCGGCGGTGGCGTTGGCGCCGGTGCGCACGGTGATGCCCTCCTCGGTCAGCGCCGCGGTGAGCAGCTCGCTGACCCACGGGGCGTAGGGGGCCAGGATCCGCTCGCCGCGCTGGAGGATGGTGACCTCCGCCGCCCCCAGGCGCCGGTAGGCCTGCGCCATCTCGACGCCGACCACGCCGCCGCCCAGGATCAGCAGCCGTCTCGGGATCTGCGTGGCGGTGGTGGCCTCGCGGTTGTCCCACGCGGAGACGTCGCGCAGCCCCTCGATCGGCGGCATGGCGGGGCGGGTCCCGGTGGCGACCACGACGGCGCGGGCGGCGGTCAGGGTGCGCACCGTGCCATCCGTGGCGGTGACGGTGACCTGGCGCTCGCCGGCGAGGCGGGCGGTGCCGCGGACCAGCTCCGCGTCGATCGAGCCCACCCAGCGGGCCTGCCCACCATCGTCCAGGTTCGCGATGAACCGGTCCCGCCGGGCCAGGACCGCCTCGACGTCGACGTCGCCCGTGACCGCCTGCGCCGCGCCGGGCAGCCGGCGCGCCGCCGCGACCAGGTGGGGCGGACCGAGCAGCGCCTTGCTCGGGATGCAGGCCCAGTACGAGCACTCACCCCCGACCAGCTCGGCCTCGACGATCGCCACACTCAGGTCGTTGCTGCGGGCGTAGTCGGCCACGTTCGTGCCGGTCGACCCAGCGCCCAGCACGACGACATCGAAGGTGTCGCCCATCGGTTCTCCCTCTCCCGTTCCGCGCCTGACCGTACTCCCATCTACCCGGATCGTGCTCGCCGGCTTCGCCGGCTCGACGCTACCCTGTCCCGCAGTCGAGGGAGGGGACAACGTGAGCCGGTCGTGGGCGGGCTTGGCGGTCTGCCTGGCGCTGGCGGCCTGTACGGGGGACGACGGCGGGGCAGCGGACAGGGCCGGTGACGAGCCGCCTGCTGAGCCGCTCACGACGGAGGAGTACGTCGCCGCCTCGCACGACGCCTGCGAGCACTACCTGGGGGCCCTGTTCGGTTTAGTGGAGGCCGACGAGCAGATCGATCTGGACAGCCCGGACGCCTCCACCGAGGTGTTCCGGCGCCGGGCCACCGACATCGCCGGGCTGCACGCCGACTACCGCACGCGCCTGGACGAGCTCGAACCGCCCGAGGACCTCCGGTCTGTGCACGACGAGCTCGTCGCGCTGCAGGGCGAGCACGTGGAGACGCTGCAGGCCCTGGGCGGGGCCCACCAGGCAGGCGACGACGAGCGGGCCGAGGCTCTCGTGGCGGACTCCGCGCGCATCGAGACGGAGACCGCGGCCTTGCAGTCCCGCCTCGGCGTCCAACCGTGCGGGCAGTGAGCGCAACGGTGCCAGGCGCACGCTGCCGTCAGGCCCAAGGGTCGGCCGCGAGGTCCTCGCGGCCGAACAACGCGAGCACCGGTGTGCCGTGGAAGAAGGTGACCGTGCCCGCTAGTGCGAACGGTGAGGCGCTCATCTGGCGTGACACGCCGGGAGGAGGTTACCCAGTGGTGGATGGGGCCGGAGCGACAGATATGTCGCTGCGCCCCGCTCTACCCGTCGGTAACCCCGTGCTGCACGCGCATCGGCGGGCTCAGTACGGGTCGTTGGACTCTGCCTTGTCGGGCGCCCCGACGGGACCGGTGATCTCGGGGTTGATGCCGTCGGGGTTTGGCCCGGGGATGTCGGCGCTGGTGAGCGTGCCGACGTCGACACCCAGGTCCTCCAGGGTCTCGGCGTGGTCACGGGTCTCGACCAGGGCGGGCAGGATGCGGCGCGCGTGGTCCAGCTGCTGGTCGTCCGCCCCCTTCTCGCTGAGGTGGTCGAGGACTTGGGCGAGCGCGATCTTCATGGGGCAACCTCCGCGGTTGGCTGGCGGCTGGTGCTTCCTGCTTTCCCGTATCGGCGATGGTTCACGCCTTGCCCGCGCGCGTCACCACCACCATCGCCAACCCGGCGGGGGGGGGGGGGGGGGGGGGGGGGGGG
>JBBDQS010000014.1:32677-58955 GCA_040905805.1 Egibacteraceae bacterium
CCACCCCGGGGGGGGCCGCCGGGGCGGCCACGAGGAAGGTGCCGGTGTAGCCGAACGACGCCGCGGCGAAGCCCAGCGTCGCCGGCCCGAGACCCAGGGCCACGTCCAGGAAGGCCGAGGTGGTGCCGATCACGGCGCCGCGCTCCTCAGGCGTGGCCCGCTCGACGGCGAGGGCGAACACCGCGGGGGTGAGCAGCGCGATGCCGGCGCTGAGGATCACCGCGGCGGTGACGAGCCCGGTCGGTGTGCGCCAGGTGCCAGCCGTCGTGAGGCCGATCACCGACAGGGTCAGGGCCAGACGGATCGCCGTGGCGGGACCGAGCACGTCGGGGATCCGGCGCCGACGGTGCGGATCCCCACGACGACCGCGGCGAACACCAGCAGCACCAGGCGCGACCCGCTCATCCCGAGGTCCAGGGCGTACAGCGGCACGAACGTCAGGAACGCGGCCATCCCGAGGATGCTGGCCAGCAGCACGAGCCCGGGCAGCAGGGAGGCCAGGCTCATGGCCTCGCCGCGGCGTTCGGCTGGGGCCAGGTCGGTGAACGCGGCCACCGCCCCGACGAAGAAGAACGCCTCGCCCGCACCGGTCACGAGTCGCAGCACGAAGAGGGTGGCGGGGTCCGAGGCCGCGGCGTACCCGAGCACCGACACGGAGAACAGCCCTGCGCCGGTGACCATCAGCGGCCGCCGTCCACGCCGGTCACCGAGGCCGCCGACCCACGGCCGCAGGAAGAACGCCGACACGCTGAACGCGCCGACGACGACGCCCACGGCGACCGCCCCACCGCCGAGGGGGCCGGTGACGAAGCGGGGCACGGCCGCGATCAGGATCCCGTCGCCGATGAAGTAGGCCAGTGTGGCCAGTGCCACGGCCACGAACTGGCGGGTCCAAAGGGTGGGTGCAACCCGGCTGGACCGCCGTTCCTGCGGCGTCTTGATCATCTCGTCCTCCACGGTCGGCACGATGTGCGCAGCGTGCAGCAGGGCCATCGGCAGGCACATCGGTAGACCTACCTATTCCTGCCTCTGGTGGGGGCTCGCGCGCCCTGTCATGCTGACGTCGGTCAACCGCGGGAGGACGGGTAGGCGCCGAGGACGTCAGCCTGGCCGAGCTGCTCGCCGCGCTGTCGGTCACGACGGATCTCGGCATGGGCCAGGAGCCGGAGAAGGCGGTCCGCGCGTGCCTGGTCGCCACCCACCTCGCGCGGGCGATGGACGTGCCGGAACCGCTGTCCGCCCCCGAGGTCGAGCGGACCCGACAGGCGGCGCTGCTGCACGACCTCGGGCGGGTGGCCGTCCCCAGCGGATCCTCGTGCGCTCGGCTCTTCTGGAGCCCCTCGGCAGGATCGTGGGGCGCCACCACGAACGCCAGGACGGTTCGGGTTACCACCGCGGCGCGGCAGCCACCGAGCTGCCGGTGGACGTGCGGCTGCTGGGCGTCGCCGATGCCTTCCAGGCCATGACGCAGATGCGCCCGCACCGGCCGCCACGCCCACCGGATGAGGCGGCCGGCATGGTCGAGTCGGCGGCCGCGGCCGGCACCTTCGACCCGGAGTGCGCCCGGGCGGTCATCGAGGCAGCCGGTCAGCGCCCGTCCCGGCGGCGGGGGGTCTGGCCGCAGGGGCTGTCCGACCGCGAGGTCGAGGTGCTGCGCCTGGTCGCCCGCGGGCTGTCCAACCGCGAGGTGGCGGCGGCGCTGGTGATCTCGCCGCGCACCGCCGAGCACCACGTCCAGCACATCTACACAAAGATCGGTGGCTCCACCCGCGCTGCCGCGGCGCTGTTCGCGATGGAGCACGGCCTGCTGCGGTGAGCGGGTATCGTTCCCGCATCCATACAGGCGTTACGCACAGGTAAGGCAGGGATGCACACTTCTCGACTCGAGGTCCGGTTCCACGAGCTCGACCCCTACGGCCACGTCAACCACGCGCTGTACCTCTCCTACTTCGAGACCGCTCGCATCGATGCCCTGGTCAGCATCGGGTGCGGGTTGGAGCGGCTGGAGGCCGACGGCTTCCACCTGATCGTCGTCGAGGCGCACATCCGCTACATCAAGCCCTCGACCTACGGCAACGTGCTGATGGTGCAGAGCCAGATCGTCCAGACCGGGTTGGCGTCGGCGCGCTGGCACCAACGGCTCACCCGCGACGACGACCTGATCGCCACCCTGGACACCCGTGGCGCGTTCACCAACCGTGAGGGCCGCCCGGAGCGCATACCCGAGCACTACCTGGAGATGCTCGGTCCCCTGCTCGCCCAGGCCTGACCGGGTTGGGGTCCGCACCGCCGGCCCGCTGGCGTCGAGCCGGCGCGGCGGCCCCGGTTGCCCGCGCTGGCATGGGGGAATAACTGCGCGGTCAGCAGTTTGCGAGCCGAGCCGACCTGGAGGGTGCACGATGGGCGATCACAAGGGTGAGCAGTTCAAGGGACGCGCCAAGGAGGCGGCGGGGGACCTGACCGGCGACGAGGATCTCCAGCGAGAGGGCAAGGTGGACCAGGGCAGCGCAGCGGCCAAGAAGAAGGTCAGCGACGCCGCCGACTCGGTCAAGGACGCCCTGCGGGGCAAGGGCGACAAGCGCGACAAGGGCTGAGGCGGGACCGGCGACACGGCTGCCCGGGAGCCCCTGACGCCGGGGTGGCGTGCGCGGCCTCCCGGTCGCCGTGATGGGGCGTGGAATCGTAGTATCCCAGCGTCCAGGTCTGCCAGAGCTGCTCGGCTCGGCGGGGGGGTCAGTCCACCGTGAGGACGATGACTTGGGCGTCCCCATCACAAGGAGACCGCGTGCGCCGCCGACAGCCGCAACTGCTGCCACTGCACGACTATCCCGAGGACCCGTGGCGGCTGGTCGAGCGGCGGTTCACCGAGAAGCGCCTGCAGCACGTCGAGACGCTGTTCACCGTGGCGAACGGGTACCTCGGGTTGCGGGGCAACCACGAAGAGGGTCGGCCCACCCATCAGCACGGCACGCTGGTGGCCGGCTACCACGAGACGTGGCCGATCCAGCATGCCGAGCAGGCGTACGGCTTGGCGCAGACGGGTCAGACGATCGTGGACGTCCCCGACGCCAAGCTCATCAAGGTCTACGTGGACGACGAACCGTTGTTCCTGCCCACCGCCCACCTCGTCGAGTACGAGCGCGTCCTCGACTTCCGCTCGGGGACGCTGGCCCGCTCCCTGGTGTGGGAGACGCCGTCGGGCAAGCGGGTGGCGGTCCGGTCGCGGCGGCTGGTGTCGTTTCGCTACCGCCACCTCGCCGCGTTCCAGTTCGAGGTCGAGGTGCTCAACGGCGATTCTCCGGTGGTGATCTCCTCACATCTGGTCAACCGCGAGGATGTCGCGGCGCCCGAGGAGCGCGCGCCGGAGCTCGATCCGCGGGTACGCCGCCTCAACCAGCGGGTCCTGGAGGCCGTGGTGCACCACGGCAAGGACCAACGGCTGCTGCTCGGCTACCGGACGGCGTCCAGCCGCATGACCCTCGGCTGCGGTGTCGACCACGTGATGGAGACCGCGTGCGACTACGAGGCCGTCACGGAGGTCGACAAGGACATCGGCAAGGTCGCCTACATCGTCGCGGCGAAGGCCAACGTCCCCATCCGCCTCACGAAGTTCGCCAGCTACCACACCTCCCGCAGCGTCCCCCCAAGTGAGCTGCTCGACCGCGCCGACCGCGTCCTGCGTCGCGCGGTGTCGAGCGGGTTCGACCACATCGCCGAGGAACAGCGCTCCGCGTTGGACACGTTCTGGGAACGCAGCGACGTGCAGTTCGACGGCGATGGGCGCGTGCAGCAGGCCCTGCGCTGGAACCTGTTCCAGCTCTTCCAGGCCGCGGCGAGGGCCGAGGGCAGCGGCATCCCCGCGAAGGGCCTGAGCGGCCACGGCTACGAGGGCCACTACTTCTGGGACATCGAGATCTTCGTCCTGCCCTTCCTCACCTACACCGAGCCGCGGATCGCCAAGAACCTCCTGCGGTACCGAAGCGGCATGCTCGACAAGGCCCGGGCGCGTGCCGTCGAGTTGAGCCAGCGCGGCGCGCTGTTCCCCTGGCGGACGATCAACGGCGTGGAAGCGTCGGCCTACTACCAGGCGGGCACCGCCCAGTACCACCTCAACGGCGACATCGTCTACGCGCTCAAACGCTACGTCGATGCCACCGGCGACACGACGATCCTGACCGGCGCCGGCGCGGAGCTGCTGGTGGAGACCGCACGGCTGTGGGCCGACCTGGGCTTCTACGGCGACGACGGCGCGTTCCACCTGTTCACCGTCACCGGACCCGACGAGTACACGACGGTCGTCAACGACAACGCCTTCACCAACCTGATCGCCAGGCTGAACCTGCACTACGCGGCGACGGTCATCGGGACCATGCGCGTCGAGGACCCGGGGCGGTACGGGGTGCTGTCCAACGACCTGGACCTCCGCGACGAGGAGGTCGAGGAGTGGGAGCAGGCGGCGGACGCGATGCACATCCCCTACGACGAGAAGCGCGGCATCAACCCGCAGGACGCGCAGTTCCTCGAGCGCGAGCGCTGGGACTTCGACGCGACGCCGCTCGAGCACTACCCGCTCCTGCTGCACTACCACCCGCTGGTGATCTACCGCCACCAGGTCGTCAAGCAGGCTGACGTCGTGCTGGCCATGTTCCTGCTGGGCAACGAGTTCACCGTCGAGCAGAAGCGGGCCAACTTCCGCTACTACGACCCGCTGACCACCAGCGACTCGTCGCTGTCACCGCCGGTGCACGCCATCATCGCCGCGGAGATCGGCGACGCGGAGGCGGCGATGGAGCACTTCCGCCTCGCGCTGTTCATGGACCTGGCCGACGTCGCCGACAACACCGAGCACGGCATCCACGTGGCTTCGACGGGCGGGGTGTGGATGGCGTTGGTGCACGGATTCGGCGGGCTGCGCGACGTCGACGGCCACCTCTCGTTCGATCCCCTGCTGCCCGACGGATGCGCGCGACTGCGCTTCCCGCTGCAGGTGCGGGGACAGCGCCTGCACGTCGACGTCGATACGGACCGGATCGTCCTGGCGCTGCGCGACGGCCCCGATCTGCCCGTCGTCGTGCGCGGCGTCGCCGCCACGGTCACCGCCGCCGAGCCGCTGACCGTGGCGCTGGGGGACCGCTCATGAGCCAGCTTGATGGCTTCGCGGCCGTGCTCTTCGACCTCGACGGGGTGTTGACGAGCACCGCGGCGCAGCACTTCGCCGCATGGAAGCAGATGTTCAACGATTTCCTGTCGCGCCGGGCCGGCGAACGCGGCGAGCCGTTCACCCCGTTCACCGCCGATGACTACCACCGACACGTCGACGGCCTGCCGCGCTACGACGGCGTGCGGGGTTTCCTTGAGGCCAGAGGGATCGAGCTGCCCGAGGGCGAGCCCGGTGACCCGCCCGACGAGGACACCGTGCAGGGCCTCGGCAATCGCAAGAACGGTCTGGTCAAGGACCGCATCCGCACCGAGGGCGTCGAGGCCTACGAGGGGTCGGTGGCCCTCGTCCACGCGCTGCGGGCCCACGGTGTGCGCACCGGGGTGGTGACCTCCAGTCGCAACGGCGCAACGATTCTGCAGGCTGCCGGCATCGACGAGCTCTTCGAGGTCCGCGTGGACGGGAACACCGCGTCGGAGCTCGGGTTGGCGGGCAAGCCGGCCCCCGACACGTTCCTCGAGGCAGCACGACAGCTGGGCATCGAGCCGGCCCGGACGGCCGTCGTCGAGGATGCGCTGTCCGGGGTGCAGGCCGGACGCGACGGTGGGTTCGGTCTCGTGGTCGGGGTGGACCGCGTCGGCCAGACCGAGGCCCTGTACCACCACGGCGCCAACGTGGTGGTCAGCGACCTCGCGGAGCTGCTGGACTAGACGGCTACCTCCGCCCGCTCGGGAGCGCGCTTGCGCCCCATCGTGCGCGCGGCGAGGAACAGCAGGAGGCCCCCGGCCAGCAGTGCGAGCGCGGCGCCCATCGCACCGGCGAGCAGGGTGCGGTTGGCGCCTCCCCCTGCGCCGGCAGCGAAGAAGGACTGCGCATCGGCCTGCCGTGCCCTGGCGAAGTAGATGTCCTGGCTCGGGGCCTGCTCAGAGCCGTTGCGGCTGTCGTCCCAGGCGATGTAGGCGCCCTCGTCGGTCGACGCGAGCCCCAGCGTCCCCTGGATGTCGCCGGTTGCGAAGGGGCCGATCCGCCGATCGATGAGGCGGTCGGTGATGCGCACGTTCGACGCCCAGGTCTGCCCCTCGTCGGTGGAGTAGCTGTAGTAGACGTCGTGGAAGTTGTTGCCGCCCATCTCCTCGTCGGGCTCGACGGTGGGGTCGTTGCGTGCGTCGTACCAGGCGATGTCGACGCGGCCGTTCGGCGCCACCGACACCTCGGGGAAGAACTCCATGTAGGTGAACATGCGTGGTGGTTCCACGTCGTTGACCGCGGTGGGCTCGCTCCAGGTGTCCCCCCCGTCCGTCGACCGCATCATCAGGATCGAGACCGGCTGCTGCGCGTTGGAGACCTGCTCCCACACGACGTAGAGGTTGCCGGTGTTGCGGTCGATGGCGGCGCGGGGCGCCCAGAGGAAGGCCGCTCCCCGCTCCACCGGCGTGGGCTCGGTGTAGAGGTTCGCGCCCTCGTAGCTCGCACCCCCGTCCCGGGAGACCGCCAGGTAGAGCGACGCTGACGGTGCGTCCCCCTGCGGGTCCTCCCGCGGACCGGCCCGTGTCTCCTCGCCGAACACCACGTAGACCTCGCCGTCGTTGCCCACGAGCGCCCGCGGTGGCGTCTTGCCGCCCTCGAGGTCCGGCGTCAACCACAAGTCCTCGTCCTCGGTGAGGAGGCTCACCGGTTCGGTGAAGGACGCCCCGCCATCGGTCGACGACGCCACGTGGGGGCGCATGACGATGTCCCAGAAGTAGTCCTGCCCTTGCAGCACCTCGCCCCGCAACCGCCAGGTGCCCCAGTTGGACATCCACGCGACATGGACCCGGTCCGCATCGTTCGGGTCGACCGCGATCGAGGGCAGTCCGTCCAGGCCCATCTCGCCCTCGTCCAGATCTCGCTCCACGCGCGGCAGTCCCGTCGTCTCCCACGTCTGACCCAGGTCGTCCGAGCGTGCGAGGAAGACCTGTCCCTCGGAGGTCTCCGGGTCGAAGCCGTTGAACGCGTAGTACAGGGTCCCGCCCGGACCGAAGGCCACATCGGCGACCGTTCCCAGACTGGTGAAGGTGCACCGGACCCAGCGCTCGGGAATGTCCGGCTGGGAGACCTGACGCCAGCTCAGCCCATGGTCGTCGGAGACATGGACCGCGCATGGCCCGCCGACGGCGTCGCCCTCGGCGATGGCCAGGACATGCTCGTCCTGGGGGTTCACCGCGACCGCCGGCATCACATGACCGCGCGCCGGATCGGTGTCGGCGGTGACCTGGACCGCGGCGTCGACCTCGACCTCGTCCGAGACCTCCTCTTCCTGGCCTGCAGCCGGCAACGCCGCGGCCGCACCTGCCAGCAGCAACACCGACACGGCCAAGATCAGTCGTCGCACGCTTGCACGCATGGACCGTTCCTTTTCGTCGACAACGGGGGACGCGGTACGGGGAGACGGGCGTGGAGCGGTTCGTGACGCCGGTGAGCCGGCCGGCGCAGGGGCGTCACACGGGGGCGCCGAGGAGGGTGTCGGCGAGTTGTCGTACGGCGGTCATGGCGGGTGAGGTGGGGGCGGTGTCGTAGGTGGCGACGCCGCGGTGGTCGGCGTCGGTGACGGCGGGGTCGTCGGGGACGGCCACGGTGGGCACGTCCAGGGCGGCGGCGAGGCGGTGGGGGTGGTCGGTGTCGGGGTGGGCGCGGTTGGCGATGGCGATGATGCGGGTGACGCCGAGGTCGTCGCGGGCGATGCGGGTGGCGCGGGTGGCGACCTCGACGGACTTGGCGCTGGGTTCGGCGACGACCACGACCACGTCGTCGGGGCCGGGTTGGGCCCACAGCAGGTCGTTGAGGCCGGCTTCGAGGTCGGCGACCACGATGCGGTCGGTGGCGGGCAGGTCGCCGAAGAAGCGGCGGGTGGTGGTGTGGGAGCCGCAGCACAGGCAGGAGTCGGTGGGCCGTTCGATCTTGCCGGTGGCGACCAGGGCGATGCCGTTGGGGGCGACCAGGCCGTAGCGGGCGACGAGGTCGTCGGGGTCGGGCAGGGGTTGGTCGTGGGTGTAGCCGCTGGCGGTCAGGCCGGTGAGGATGGACTGCATGGCCTCGACCTGGGGGGCGTCCACGCCCAGGGACACCCCGAGGTTGGGGTTGGGGTCGGCGTCGACGGCCAGGACCTGGTGGCCGCGGTCGGCAAGGATGCGGATGAGCGCGCCGGCGACCATGGTCTTGCCCGAGCCGCCTTTGCCGGTGATGGCGATCTTCATACGGTGACCTCCTGGTTGGTGAGCGTGTCGGCCAGCCGGGCGATGGCGGCGATGGTGGGGGAGTCGGGGCAGGCGTCCAGGGGGGCGAGGCCGCGGCGTTCGGCGTCGGCGACGGCCGGGTCGATCGGGATGCGCACCAGCGGGGTCATGCCGGGATGGTCGGGCTCGTCGCGGAACTGGTTGCCCACGAACACCGTGTCGACGTCGTCGACCATGGGCAGCAGCCGGCGCGCGGTCATGGCCGACACCCAGGTGGGGGTGACCACGATGGCGACCTGCTCGGCGAAGGCGTGGTAGCGCTCGAAGGGGGTCGTCGGCCCCGCCTCCATGTCACCGACGATGTCCCACCCCGGCTCGCCGAACTCGGCGACCAGCTGACACAGCGCCACGACGGTCTGCTTCGGCGCGTCCTTGTCGATGTCGTCGATCTTGCCGAGGCTCACGAAACGCGTTCCGTCCGGTCCCGCGACGGCGTGCCCGTCCACGACCTCCGCCGGCGTCACCCCGTCGCGCACGCCCCAGCCGTAGGACGCGCCCGCATGCTGCATGACCACCTGGCCGGGCAGGGCGCCCTCCGTGGGCGGAATCCCGAGGCTGTACGCCAACCCCGGGTTGGTGTCGAAATCCACGGCCAGGACCGGGCGGCCCCGGCGTGCGAGCAGACGGGCCAGCGTGCCCGAGACCAGCGACTTGCCCGTTCCACCCTTGCCGACCACCGCCACCCGCACCCCCAACCGGCTTCGCGCCTCCCGCACGTCGCCCGGGTCCGCGCCCGCCAGCGCCGAGCGTGCCTCACCGATCAGCGCCTCGAGCGTGGCACAGTGGCCCGCCTTCTCCTCCACGGCGCCGGGACGGGTTCCCCAGCCGCGCAGGAAGCGTTGCGCCTGCCGCATCGCCCCCAGCCAGAACCGGCACGCCGACACCGCATCCCCATCGGCACGGGCGCGCTCTGCCGACGCATCGACCGCAGCCACCTGGCGTGCCATCACCACGGCCCGCCACCGCCGGCGCTCGGCTTCCCTCTCAGACACCACAGCGGTCCCGCCGACGACGCAGATGCACGAGCATTCGCCTGCCTGACGTTCGGGTGAACGTGAACGTTGCGATGCTGTCAGAGCCGCACGCGAGTTGCAATGGGGTTCGGTGATCCGGTGGCAGACCTACACCGCGGGGACGCGGATGACGACCTTGCCACGGACCTTTGCGCTGCTGGCCTCGGTGACGGCCTCGGTGACGGCCTCCAGATCGTGCACCGACTGGACGTGAGGGGAGAGCCGGCCGGCGTCGACGAGCTCGGCGAGCGCCGCGAGATGGGCGGTGTCGGGACGGACGAACACGTCGGTGCCGCCGCGCTGCTGGTGACGCAGGAACGCTGCGACGAAGACGCCGGCGGCGCCGGCGGCAAGCAGGACGACGTCCAGCAAGGGCCGCTCCTCTCTCAGCTCAGGGGCGCATCAACAATCAGGCGCTGGGACCTCTTGACCTGCGCGGTGCGTCATGATCCACAGGCGTCCGAGCTGTCCCCGGAGGCCCTCGCTCTGGATGGCTGTCGCCACCGGACGAAGAAGTTCTCGGTGAAGAGCTCCGTGCGCCCGACGACCAGGAACACGACGCCGATGCCGAAGCCGAGGGCACCGATGACTTGCCCGACACCCGCGCCGAGGTCGGGGGCAACCAGGGCTTCCAGAGATGCCGTCACGCCGGCGCGCATCTCCCACGCGGGCTCCGGGTAGGCCCAGGGCCTATGAACCGCGCCCGAGACACGCGCTGGCCATGCTTGCCGATGGATTTCCAGCCATGCCCGTGTTGACCGGCACGTGGTCTGTGGGCGTAGCGGTGGGCGCGTTCCTGCTTGCCGCTGTGGTCATCGCCTTCACCGGCTCCCGTCTGGCGCTGGTGGTGGATCGGTTGGCGGACCGCTCCGGCCTGGGTGAGGCCATCGCGGGAGCAGTCCTGCTGGGCGGAGCGACGTCACTGGCGGGGCTGGTCGTGAGCATCGTGGCCGCGGCCTCCAACGAGCCGAGCGTGGCCATCAGCAACTCCGTCGGCGGAATCGCCGTGCAGACCGCCTTCATCGTCGTGCTGGACGTCGCCTACCGGGGCGTGAACCTGGAGCACGCCGCAGCCTCGATCACCAACCTGTTCAGCTCGTTGCTGATGATCACCCTGCTGGCGACGGCGGTGCTGGGAGCTGCGGCACCGCCCACGACACTCCTGGGAGTCCACCCGGCCACCATGATCCTCGTGCTGATCTACGGGTACGGGCTGCGGATCAGCCGGCAGATCAACGAGGAGCCGATGTGGCGACCGCGGATCACGCAGGACACGAGCGTGGATGAGCCCGAGGATCCGGCGGAGGGCGAAGGAGTGTCCGCTCTGTGGGGGCGATTCGTGATGCTGGCGGTCGTTGTGGCCCTGTCCGGTTGGGTCATCGGGCGGGCAGGACTGTCCCTCGTGGCCGCCACCGGGCTGTCCGGCACCTTGGTCGCCGTGGCCTTCACCTCGGTGGCGACGTCATTGCCGGAGCTGGTCACGGGCCTCGCCGCCGTGCGCGCAGGTGCGCTGACCCTGGCGGTCGGCGGCATCATCGGCGGCAACACCTTTGACACGCTGTTCATCGCGGCGTCCGACGTGGTCTACCAGGAAGGGTCGCTGTACGCAGCGATGGTGCCGAGCGACCTGTTCGCCATCGGCTGGACGATGCTCCTGACCGGCATCCTGGGAGCCGGGCTCGTGCGTCGGCAGCAATGGCGCATCGGGTTCGAGGGAGTCGCCATCCTGGTGCTCTACGTGGCGGGCCTCGTGGTGCTGTCGGTGATGGGGTAGGGCGGACCACCGGCCGCCTCACTGGACGACGAATTCCCACTCGAAGCGGTCGAGGACTTCGTGCTGTTCGCCGAACTCGTCGAGGCGGACCCGCTCCGCGGTGGCGGTGTGCTGGCCTGGGCTGAGCTCGATCAATGCACTGGGTCGATTGGGATCGTAGGTGAGCACCCCAGGGCGAGCCTCGACCGTGTGGGCCGTCACGTCGGTGCCGTTCACGATCAACCGCACGCCCTCTCCGACCCCCACCTCGCCGTGGATGACCTGGACCTGCGGCGTCGGGCTGGCCTCCGCCCCCGGGTCTGGGTGCACACCGGCGATCCACTCGGGCAGATCGAGAGACTCGTCGATTGCTCCGCTGTCCGTTTCGTCGCCTGCTGCTCCGGCCTCTCCTGCGTCGTCCTGGCCGCAGCCGCCCATCCACGCGGCGGCCACCAGCATCAGCACCACCAAGACGACTCGGTGAACAGGGATGGCAGCGGTCAACGTGACACTCACGGGTCGTTGCTCCTTCTCGGTCGACTTCCTACCGGTCTGAACAGCTTGGACGTACCCGCTGAGCGATTGTCCCACCCAGGTCGACGCCGATCCGGCGCTTGCGCGTCCTGTCCTCGTCGGTGGAATGGATCCACGTGACCAGCAGAACGAGGGCAGCGGCGAGGTACACCATGCCCCCGGGGATCCACATGATCACGCCGGCGAGCTGTTGGTCCGCGAGCGGGTCGAGGGGCCAGGGGCTGGCGGTCGTCGCGAGCTGCTCGTAGCCGTACCAGGGTGCGCGGGCGAAGGTCATCAGCAAGGACAACACCACCCCCTGCAGCGCCATCGCGAAAACGACGATGATCCCGAGCCCCGGGCTGAGGCGCACCGGGTTCCGCCGGCCGACGACCGCCTGCCAGAACAGCAGCCCGGTGAGCAGGAAGCTTGCGTGCTCCACGGCGTGCAGGAGCGGAAACTGGAGTGCCGCGTCGTAGAGGGCGGCGGCGTGCCAGCACCACAGCGCGGCAACGTGCAGCAGCCACACGGCAGCCGGCCGGCGGACGACCGCCACGACCCACGACCGGAACGGTCGTCGCGCCCGGAGCAGCGCGCGTCGCAGGCGCAGCGGTGTGCCGCGCAGGATCGTGCTCGTCGGAGCGCTGAGTGCCAGCAGCGGTGCTGCGACCAGCACGAGCAGGACGTGCTGGATCATGTGGGCTGACGCCAGCGCTCCCGAGAGGGCGTCGAGCGGGGACAGCAACGCCACACCAAGTGCCCCCAGGGCGGCGAGAAACAGGCCGGCACGCGCGGTGGCGAGCCGGCTGGTCCCTCGCAGGTAGGCCCAGGCCACCAGCACCAAGCCGGCGATGAGCAGCGGATCGGTGTTCCAGGTGCTCCACAGGTCGTGGGGAGCCAGGGGTTGGCCGACGTGCGCGGAGATCGGCGTCAGCATCCTCAGGGCTGTCGCTGCGCGACCGCCACACCCGGCACAGCAGAGAATCGCCTCCGCAAGCTGCGGCGATTCGCAAGTCAGCATGCCGGCAGGACCAGGGCGGGCAACCCCACGAACAGGATGGTCACCACACCGAGCAGCGAGAGAACGAAGCCGGCGAACGCGAGGGCGCTGTGGGGCGGGGCATCTGGGGCATGGCCCTGCGGCCCACAGTCCGTCCGCCAGCGCCGGTAGGCCAGCAGTGCCGAGGCGAGGCAGGCGACCGCTGCGACCGCCGTCGCACCGAGGGTCACGACGCCGGCAACCGGGGGTCGGAACACCCGCAAACCCGGGCCCTCGCCGGTGCATCCGGCCTCCACCACGAGGTAGACCAACAGGAAATGGACGATCAAGATGACGGGACCGGCCAGGAACAGCACCATGGTCGTCCTCCACCGGGGGGCGGGGGTGAGGTCCACCGCCGCGGCCGTGCCATCCTGCGACGTCGCTGCCCCCGAGCCTTCCGGCTGGTCGCCGCGCCCTGATCTTGGCTGGCTCATGTCACGTGGGGGGCCACGTAGAGGGTGCCGAATCCCGCCAACCACATGATCACCATCGCCGACCAGAAGCGCACGACGTTGGCGATGGATGCGTGCCGACGGCTGGTGTACAGGCCCCGCACCGCCCAGAAGACGACCATCGCGAGCATGATCATCGCCCCGCCTGCCACCACGGCCAGGAAGCCGCTGATGGTGAAGAAGATCGAACCGTACGCGTGGGCGCGTGCCACCACGCCCGTCTGGGCGATGTCGACCCACTGCACCGCGACTCCGCCGGCGGCCATGGCCAGCGCGGCGAGCAGTCCCACGACGAACCCTCGCTGGTCGTCCGCAGCGATGCGCCGCCGGGCCAGGTGCACCACGGCGGTGCTGCCGGCGAGCAGCGCCGCAGCGACCATGGCCCAAGCGACACGGGGCTCGGCCACACCGGCCGGGGGCCACTGGGCGTTCTCGAGCCGCAGGTAGAAGTAGCTGAGCAGCAGCGCAGACAAGGCGATGGCGGCAAAGAGGATCGCGAGCGCCGTGCCCCATCTGGCGACGACGACGCTGCCTCCGGCGTTGACCGGCACCCCGTACTCACGCTCGAAGTCCGACTCCTCCTCGGTGGTCATGGGGGCGTCCTGCGGCCAGTTCCATCCGATGACTCCGACGACGATCACCAGCGCGCCGACGCCCGCGCCCGCCCGCAGCTTGACCAGCTCGCTGAGGAAGATCGTGACGACGCCGAAGGCGGTGATCAGCGGCCAGATCGACGGGTCGGCCACGCGGAAGACCTCTTTCGGTCGTGCGTCGCCGGCGCCGACGATCAACGCCGCCCGCCAACGCAGCGGCCACCTCGCCATCCCTTGCGCGAGCCGTTGCAGCTCCGCATCGCCGCTGTAGAGGTCGTCCTGGTCCCAAAGCGGGTGGCGGCTGGTGACGATCGGCAAGGCCGACCAGCTGTGTTGAGCCGGTGGTGAGGTCAGGGCCCACTCGAGGGTGTCCGCCCCCCACGGGTTGTGACCGGCCTCTTCGCCGCGACGGTAGCTGCGCACCACGTTCCAGATGAACACGGCGATGCCCGGGACGATGACGAGCACGCCGATGGTGGAGACGAGGTTGTAGACGTCCCAGCCCAGACCAGCCTGGTAGGTGTAGACCCGCCGTGGCATGCCCAGCAAGCCGGCCTGGTGCATCGGGAAGAAGGCGAGGTTGACGCCGGTGAACAGCAGCCAGAAGTTCCAGCGACCGAGGCGTTCGTCGAGCAGGCGTCCGGTGAACTTGGGGAACCAGTAGTAGACGCCGGCGAAAATGGGGAACGCCACTCCGCCGATCAGCACGTAGTGCAGGTGGCCGACCACAAAGTAGGTGTCGTGCGCTTGAAGGTCGAACGGGACGGCGGCCAGCATCACACCCGTGATGCCGCCGATCACGAAGATGATCAGGAAGCCGACGACGAAGAGGAATGGGGTCTTCCAGACGGGGCGCCCGGCCCAGATCGTGGCCAGCCACGCGAAGATCTGCACGCCGGCGGGGATGGCGATCACCATGCTGGCGGCTGCGAAGAAGCTCAGGACCAGGGGCGGTAGGCCTACGGCGAACATGTGGTGGGCCCAGAGTGCGAAGGACAGGAAGGCGATGGCGACGAACGAGGCGATCAGCCAGGTATGGCCCACGGTGCGGCGGCGGGTGAAGGTCGGCACGATCATCGCCACGATGCCCGTGGCGGGGATGAACTGGATGTAGACCTCGGGGTGGCCGAAGATCCAGAACAGGTGCTGCCACAGCAGCGAGCTGCCGCCCTTGGCGACGTCGAAGAACGCGGTGCCGAAGCCGCGATCGAGCTCGAGCAGGAGGCTGCCGATGATCAGCGGGGTGAACGCGAACAGGATCATGAACGCCATCGCGAGCAGTGCCCATGCGAACAGCGGCATGCGGCTGAGTGTCATCCCGGGCGCGCGCATCGTCATCACCCCGACGATGATCTCGATCGCGGCCACGATCGCGCCCACCTCCGCCACGCCCAGTCCGAGGACCCAGAAATCGATGGCGAGACCGGGGGAGAACTCCGGTCCGCTCAGCGGGGTGTAGGCGAACCAACCGGCGTCGGGCACCAGCTGGAACAAGGTGCTGCTGTAGTACAGCAACCCGCCCATCAGAAATGTCCAGTAGGCGAACGCGCCGAGCCGCGGGAACGGCATCTCCCGGGTCCCCAGCAGGCTGGGTAGCAGAAGAATGGCGAAGCCCTCGAAGATCGGCAGGATGACCAGGAACATCGTCACCGAGCCGTGGTTGGTGAACAGCTGGCTGTAGAGCTCCGAGCCGATCAGGGTGTTCTCGGGCACGGCGAGCTGCAGGCGCATCGCCAGCCCGTCGATGCTGCCGCCCAGCACCAGGAAGAAGAACCCGGTGAGGAGCAGCCTGGCGCCGATCTTGTCATTTTGGATCCCACGCAACTGCCCACGCCACCCGGGCGGATCATCCCACAGGGCATCGAGCTCCTCGTCGGTGCCCGTCTCGTCGGTCGTCGGCGTCTCGGTGCCGCTCCTGGGCTCGCGCTCCTCCGACCTCACCGCTGGCCCTCCACCCAGGCGGTGAAGCGCGCTTCGGGCTCGGCGATGACGGTCAGCTCCATGTGCGCATGCTCCAGCCCGCAGTACTCCGCACACCGGGCGACGTACTCACCGGACTCGTCGGCATGCAGGACCAACGTGTTCGTGCCGTCCGGCAGCATGTCGAGCTTGCCGCCCAGTTCGGGCACCCAGAAGCTGTGGATGACGTCGGCCGAGGTGAGCCGCAGGGCGACAGGCTGTCCGACCGGCATGTGAAGCTCGTTGCGGGCGGTGACGCCCTGTTCGGGATAGGACACCTCGTACCAGAACTGGTGTCCGACGACGTCGATCACCACCGCGTCGGGGGGCGCCGACGCCGGGATCGCCTGCATCGCCCGCACGGTGGCGACGAACACCACAACGATGACGACGAACGGCATCACGACGCCTCCACCGATGATCCATCGCTGGGCACGGCGGTCCGGCCCCCCGTCGCCTCCATTCGCCCCCCCGCCATCTCCATTCGCCCCCCCGCCATCCCGGGGCCGGCGAAACAGGCCGATGCCGAGGAGGACCGCGAAGACGACGAACACCGCCACGCCGAGGGCCAGCATCAGCCACCACAGCTCGGCCATGGCTCGGGCGACCGGGCCCTGGGGGTCCAGCGCGCCCGCGCTCGCCACCGTCACTGCGACACCTGCAAGGAGGGCGTTCGGCGATGGCTCAACGTGGCCTCCGCACTGCGCTGCGGCCGGATCTCGACCGGCGCACCGATCCCTTCCCGTTTCGGGCAGGCCGAAACGCCACGATCAGAACCCACCTCCCGGTCGGCGGGAGATGGGTGCGCGCCGCTGACGACCGCCCGGTGCATGGGAGAGGGTTGGCCTGGGTAGGCAGCCGCCGGAAACGGTAGTGCTGCCGAACACGTCAGGAGCTCCCATGAAGAAGCGTCTGATCACCATGCTGCTCGTGCTCCTCCTCGGAGCGTACGGTGCAGGATGTGACGACACGGTCGAAGGGATCGGCGAGGACACCCAAGAAGGCGTCTCGGAACTGGATGACCAGCTCAACGAGGGCGAGGACCCATAAGCCGGGCACGCGCGTGAGCATGGGTCGACAGCGCAGCCGGGGCGCCGGCACAGGTCCCGTGGGCGCGCATGCCTGACCACCCCTGGTGGATGACCGGTGTTGTCTACCAGATCTATCCGCGCTCGTTCCTGGACACCGACGGGGACGGCATCGGCGACCTGGAGGGCATCCGCCGCCGCCTCGACTACTTGGCGTGGCTCGGCGTCGATGCGCTGTGGCTGTCGCCGATCTACCCCTCACCGATGGCCGACTTCGGGTACGACGTCGCCGACCACCGCGACGTCGACCCGGTGTTCGGCTCGCTGGACGACTTCGACCGGCTGCTCGAGGAGGCGCACGCGCGCGGGTTGCGCGTGCTGCTGGACTGGGTGGCGAACCACACCTCGGACCGGCATCCGTGGTTCCTCAACTCGCGTTCCGCCAGGGACAGCGAGAAGCGGGACTGGTACGTGTGGCGGGATGCGCCCAACAACTGGACGGCGGCGTTCGCCGACGAGCGGGCGTGGACCTACGACGCGCACACCGGCCAGTACTACCTGCACCTGTTCCTGCCCCAGCAGCCCGATCTCAACTGGGAGGATCCCCGCGTCGAGGCGGCGATGCACGACGTGCTGCGCTTCTGGCTCGACCGCGGAGTCGACGGCTTCCGTGCCGACGTCATCCACCTGATCGGCAAGGACCCCGATCTGCCCGACGACCCGCCCCACCTCGTGGGCACGTCGCGGGTGGGACGCCACGACACGGCGCGGACCCACGAGCTGCTGCGCCGGATTCGGTCCGTGCTCGACGGGTACGGGGACGACCGGGTGATGGTGGGGGAGGTCAACCTCACCGAGCACGCGCGCATCGTGCGCTACTACGGGGCCGGCGACCAGCTGCACCTGGCCTTCAACTTCGTGCCGCTGCACGCGCCCTGGGACGCCGGCGTGTGGGCCGCCACCGTCGAGGAGATCACCCGGCAGTACGACGCTGCCGGTGCCTGGCCGACCTGGGTGCTGTCAAACCACGATCAGCCACGCCATCGCAGCCGGCTCGGGACCGAGGCACGGGCGCGCGCGGCTGCGGTGCTGCTGCTGACCCTGCGCGGGACGCCGTTCCTGTACGCGGGGGAGGAGCTCGGACTCGAGGACGCGGTGGTCCCGCCCGAGCGCATCGTGGACCCCGGCGGCCGTGATGGCTGCCGCGCGCCGATCCCCTGGCAGGAGGGGCCCAGCCCTGGGTGGGCCACCGCCGATCCCTGGCTGCCATGGCCCCCCGACGCGACGCCGCGCTGCGCTGCCCGTCAGCGGCAGGACCCCACATCGATGCTCCATCTGTACCGCCGGCTCCTGCGGCTGCGGGGGTCATCCGCGGCCCTGCGCGCGGGGACACTGGAGCTGCTCGACTCGCCCACGGGCGTCCTGACCTACCGGCGGGCCAGCGGAGACGACGAACGCATCGTGGCCGTCAACTTCACCTCCGACACGCGTCACATCCCGCACGCCGGCCGCGTCGTCGACGTGGCCAGCGACGGGGCCGGCGAGACAGTCGCGTTCGACGGCGTGCTCAGCCCGAACCAGGGCGTCGTGCTCGGCCGGTGAGCGCCAGGTCGACCGCGACGAGCGACCAGTCGGAACTCTCCCTTGGGAGGCCCTGTCCGTGCTCTTGACCCGAGCCATTGTTTGCGGTACAAAGCTTATAGTAGGTTTGCATCGCAAAGCATCTTGGTCACTGGGATGGCTCACAAGGAGGGGACCATGGAGCCCACGACGAGCAGCGTGCATGATGTCGATGGCGACGACGGGACGGAGCTGACCGCGGCGCAGCGCCTGGCGGTGATCGACGCGCAGGAACAGGCGACGCAACGCCAATTGGAACCAGACCCCCTGCTCATGCTGGGGCCCTGGGGTGTGGCCTGGCTGCTGGGGTTCGGGCTGCTGTTCCTGCGCTTCGGCCCGGACGGGCGCACGTTCGTGGACCTTCCCGACTGGCTGCCCCTGGCAACGCTGTTCACCGGCCTGGTCCTGGCGGCCACGATCACCGCCGTGCTGGGCTACCGCTCGTACCACGGCATCGAAGGGCCCTCATCGCTGCAGGGCGCGATGTACGGCTGGAGCTGGTTTCTCGGTTTCGGTGCGCTCATGCCCATCGTCGCGCGGATGGGCAACCAGCTTCCCGCCGACGAAGAGGGACTGCTGTGGGGCGCCGCCGCCGTGGCGTTGACCGGTGTGCTCTACATGGCCGGGGGGGCGGTGTGGCGGGACCGGTGGATGTTCGCGCTCGGCGCCTGGATCGCGACCACGAATGTCATCGGGGCCATGGCCGGGCCGGGATGGCACTCGCTCATCGTCGCGGTTGCGGGTGGTGGGGGTCTGCTCCTCGCCGGTGTGACCACGACGGTCGTCATGCGTCGGCGGCGCGCCCGATGAGCGCTGCCATGCCCGAGCTCGACCCGGTCATCCATGCGCAGGGGCGACTGCGGGCGCTCGTGACGCTGGCGACGCTCCTGCCCGGTGACCGCCTGACCTTCCCGCGCATGCAGGAGCTCCTCGACATGACTGCCGGCAACCTGCTCACCCACCTGCGCAAGCTCGAAGAGGCCGACTACGTCGACGTGCGCAAGCGCAGCCGCGGACGTTCCTCGGTCACCTCGATCGCCATCACCCCGCACGGACGCAGCGCCCTTGAGGGCTACCGCATCGGGCTGCGCCAACTGCTCGACGACGTGCCGCAAGCCGACGAGGCCCCCTCGAGCACCGCGTCCTGACGCCAGGCCGGCGCCAAGCTCAGCCGGCGTCCCCGTCGCTCTCGAACAGCCCGACGACGTTGCCCTCGCAGTCACGCAGATAAGGCGGAGTAGCCGACGGACGGGATGGTCTGCTTGGCGAGCAGCACCACAGCACCCGCCCCTTCGGCCTTCGCCACGGTCTCCCCCAGCGAGTCGACGCCGATGATCACGCTAGTGTGGGCGTGGAGCTCCGACTCGTGCCGACGCCGGTGGCAGGCCTGATGATCGACTTTGACGAAGTGGGCGCGCTTGACGCCTACAAGCGTGAGCGCCGAGGTAGGTGTTCAGCAGGACCGATGCCGTCTTGTGGCCGCTCCAGGACCGCGCCGTCTTGAGGGGGACGCCGGCGTTCAGCCAGCCCGTAATCGCCGAGTGCCGGAGGTCGTGGCGGCGCGGATGGCCCGCGGCCCACGCCCCTTCAGTGGCCGATCGCGGGGTCTCGTCGCCGGTGAAGAAGCGCTCGGCGACGGCGGAGTGGCTGTCAACCTTCGCCGGCGCGAGGTCTACCTCGATCGGCCCGTAAAGGAGTACAATAAGTCAGCTGCATACAAAAAGGGGGAATTGCAGGAAAGGGCCGACGTAACCGGGCACCATCGGCGGCAATCTTGACGGTTCCTCCAGTGGCATCGTCGCCTCGAGTTCTCCGAACGGGCAGTGACCGAACGTCCGCGCCTGAGCCCGTAAACCCGTCCCTGGGCATCCTCAGGGGCCCGCCCGCTGGTGTCATCGGCAGCGGGACCAAGGAGCAGCCGTGACGGCACCAGACGCGGAGCGGGCACGCGAGCGGATCGCCCGGATCGTCAGTGGCACCGACCTGCCGGGGTCGATGCGGCTCGTCGTGGTCGGGGCGGTCACGCTCATGATCGTGCTCGCGGCCGGCTTGGTACACGCCACCGGCGGGACCCAGCACGCGTGGCCGCACCTGCTGTACCTGCCGGTGCTCGTGGCCGCATGGGCGTTCGGTCCCGCCGGCGGGGTCGCCGCCGGCGTCGTAGCAGGCCTGGCGGTCGGTCCCGCTATGGCGATCGATGTCGCCTCGGGGACCATGCAGAGCACGGTGAACTGGCTGTACCGGCTCGGGTTCTTCTCGCTCATCGGGGCGACCAGCGGCGGCATGCACCAGCTGGTCCGTGACCAGCTCGTGCAGACCCGCCGAGAACGCCGCCGGTTCGCCTCGCTGGTCGACAACGCCCCCGATGTCGTCCTGGCCTGCGACAGCCAGGGGGTGATCCGGTACGCGAGCCCCTCGGGCACCGCGGTCCTGGGCCACCCCGTTGACCACCTGGTCGGTCAGACCCTGGTCGACCTCATCCATGCTGACGACGCCAGCGCGCTGATGGGGATGACACAGGGTCCGCCCGGGCAGGCGTGGGCACCGGTGGAGCTGCGCGCCCGGCATGCCGACGGCTCCTGGCGCCATCTCGAGATGGTCGCCAACAATCTGCTCGACGACCCGGACGTGGCCGCGGTGGTCTGCAACGCCCGCGACGTCACCGAGCGGCGCGCCATCGAGTCCGAGCTGCACCACCAGCTGGCGCACGACCCCGCGACGGGGCTGCCCAACCTCCTCCGTTTCACCGAGGAACTGGAGCAGAGCCTCGCCGGGCGCACGCCGGGGGGCGCCCCCACGCTGGCGGTGCTGCTGATCCACCTCGACCGGTACCAGAACGTCCGGGAGACGCTCGGCTCGGACACCAGCGAGCAGGTGGTCACCGCGATGGCGCACCGGTTGTCCTCGTTGCTGCGTGCCAACCACAGCTTCGCGCGCCTCGCGATCACCGAGTTCGCCGTGCTGTGCACCCACATGCCGGACGCGACTACCGCACATGAGACCGCCACACGCCTGCTCGAGGCTGTCGACGAGCCCTTCCTGCTCGTGGTCGGCGAGGTGCACCTGTCCGCCTGCATCGGCGTGGCACTCGCCGGCGACGGGGCCAACAACGCCGACGAGCTCCTCCGCGACGCCCATACGGCGGCGTACCGCGCCGCCCGCGAGGGTGAGAAGATCGCGACCTTCGAGGTTCCGTGGCGCCACCAGGCTGCGACCGCCCTGGACACCGAGACCGCCCTGCACAGTGCCCTGCGCCGTGACGAGTTCACCCTGTGCTACCAGCCCGTCATCGACCTGGTCACCCGTGAGACGGTCGGTCTGGAAGCGCTCATCCGGTGGCGGCACCCCACGCTGGGGACGGTCCCACCCCACGACTTCATCCCCCTTGCCGAGCAGACCGGGATGATCGTCCCGATCGGGCGGTGGGTGCTGCAGACCGCCTGCGCCCAACTCGCTTCCTGGCGCCGCGAGCTGGCGCTCGACGACCTCACCATCGCTGTCAACATCTCTGCCCGCCAGCTCAACGGCACCGAGCTCGTCGACGACCTCCAACAGGCACTGGCAGCCAGTGGGCTGCCGCCCGGCGCGCTGATCCTGGAACTGACCGAGACCGCCATCCTCGGCAACACCAGCCGTGCCGTCGAGGTCTTCTCCAACATCAAGGACGTTGGCGTGCGTCTGGCGATCGACGACTTCGGCATCGGCTACTCGTCGCTGAGCTACCTCAAGCGCCTGCCCGTCGACATCCTGAAGATCGATCGGCTGTTCGTGTCCCAGCTCGGCCAGGCGAGCGAGGACGACGCCATCGTGAGCGCCATCATCGGCCTGTCGCGATCGCTCGGCCTGGACATCATCGCCGAGGGTGTGGAGGAGCACGAGCAGGCGGATCGGCTGGTCGAGCTCGGATGCACCAAGGCGCAGGGCTTCCTCTACTGCCGACCACAGCCGGCCCTCGCGATCCCCGACTACCTCACCGGTAAGCCTGCGCATCTGGCTGCGGGGTCGGTCGGTCCTCCGTCGGCTTGACGGCGCGCACGATGGCGCCGTGCAGGCCGTCGGCGGGGGCGAGGCGGTCCTCGGCGCCAGCGTGTCACGGAACGGGCGTGGACGGGCCCGAAGGGCTCGTCAGCGGGACTCGAAGCGGTAAAACCGCTGGTCAGGCGTGGAGCCGGGGAGGGGAATCGAACCCCGACGGGTAGCGCGTCGTCCCAGCGGGTGCGCGCGAGCGCCTCGTCACCGCGGATGACGCCGAGTAGGTGTTGAGCAGGACCGAGGGGGTCTTGTGGCCGCTCCGGGACTGCGCGGTCTTGAGGGGGCCGGCGTTGTCCATCCGGTGATCGCCGAATGGCGGAGGTCGTGGCGGCGCACTCGGCGGAGCGGGTCGCCCTCCTCAAACAGCTCCTCGCGCGCCGGGCCCCAGAAGTCGCGGCCGAAGTTCGACAGGCTGATGCGTCCGCCGCTGGAGTTGGTGAAGACCAGTGCGTCGGGGCGCGTGTCGACGTGCTCGTCGAAGGGGCGTCGCAGGATCGGTACGAGCATCCGGGGGATGGGCACGGTGCGGGGGGCGCGGGGACCGCGGCCCTTGAGCGGCCGTTGCCGGGTCTCGTCACCGGTGAAGAACCGCTCCGCCACGGCCGAGTGGCTGGCGCGGAAGACGAGAACGGGTTCGTCTACGTCCAGGTGGACATCGCGCCGGCGCAGGTCGATGGCCTCACCCGGCCGGAGACCGCACAGGCCCTGGACCAACACGAACGCACGACGCCAAGCGGCTGAGGTCCCATGGAGCTGGGCCTCAGAGAAGAGATGCAGGTGCGCGCGAACCTTCTGCTCCCTATCGGCGTCATACCTCACCGATACGGGACCACGACCTCCGAACGAATGGTTCAGATCGCACTCACCGTGGGCGGCCTCAGCGGCTGATTCCCGTGTACGGCACGCCAGCGGTTGGCTGTTCGTACCATCGACCTCCGCGACCGGGAGCACGTAGATGGTTTCTCGCCTCGTCGGCCTCGCCGCCGCCGCGCTGTTGGTCACGCCTGCGGCCTGCGGTCCGCAGCCGTCCGTACCCGCCGAGCAGCCCGCCCCCGCCCCCGACCAGGCCGAGGTCGCCCAATGGGCGCCGGATAACCCCACGGCGCTCGATCCCTCCACCACGGCCATCGACGTCACCGTCTACGAGAGCGCCTGCGCCAGCGGGCAGGCCGCCACCAGACGCGTCGCCGAGCCCGACATCACCTACGGCGACCAGGAGGTGGTGGTCACCATCCGCGTCATCCCGTCGCCTGGGGACCAGAGCTGCCCGGCCAACCCGCCCACACCGTTCACCGTGGAGCTCGACGAGCCGCTCGATGGCCGCGCCCTGCTCGACGGCGGCCAGCAGCCGCCCGGCCCGCCCCACATCGACCAGTAGGCGTGCCCACCGGCAGTGGCCGTGCGGCGCTCTCCAGTACCAGCCGAGGCTTTCCGATGCGCACGAAAGGTGTGCGCCGTCGCCGGTTAGCCGTGTTTGCTCCGGGTCGAGCAGGAGGCGGGTGTGGATGTGGGAGTCGTTCAGCGGCCGAGGCTGGTGCGGACGCGTTTCATCGGCAGCCACAGGCGGTCGCCGGCGCCCCCAGGCAGCGGCTTGAACCCCCAACCTCGGTACCAGTTGGCCACGTGCTCGTTGAGCGCATCGACGATCACGGCGCGGATAGCCAGATGCTCGTCGGCGTCGATGATGCGGTGCAGGGCTTGCTGCAGCAGCCACGCGCCGAGGCCATGCTGGGCGTGTCGTCGGTCGCGGGCGAGACGGGCGATGAGCGCCGCGCCGATCTCGTCGAGCCCGACCAGACCGCGGCGTTCTCGGCCGGGCAGTTGGGCGACGTCGATGGCTGCAGCGACGAGGGTGACGTAGCCGGCAACGGGGCCCACACCGGCCGGATGACCCGCGGTGTCGTCGACGGCAACGAACGTGCGGGACAGGCTGCGCCGCTGATTGGCCAGAGCGTACGCGGCCAGCCAGCGGTCAAGAGATGCCTCCCCGCAGGAGAACCCCTCGACCTCGTGGCGGTCGGTCAGCGGCTCGAAGCGCACGCCCTACGACCGCGGCGCTTGGGACAGGTCGGGTTCGCCCTTCTGGGCGAGTCGTTGCAATTCGGGTACGGGGCTGGCGTCGTCGAGCGCGGCGTAGAACGCCTTGGCGTGTTCGGGAGCGATGCGCACACGGCGGCGGTCAGCGAGCTCCCGATGGGCGTCCTCCACGGTGCGGGAGCGGATGTAGTCGGAGATCGACAGGCCGGCCTCAGCGGCAGCCTGTTGAATCAACTCGTAGTCCTCCTCGGTGGCGCGGACCTCGAAGCGCCGGGAAAGCGTGCTCATCACCGCTCCTCGCTGCTGTACGGTATTGTACCGTACAGTGTAGCGTGGGTCGTGCGGGTGTCGCGGGACGAGCAGGAGCGCCCCGGGGAGCCCCGCAGTCCCACGGCCGGAGGGGTTCGGGTCAGCTGCCGCCGGCGAGGTACTGGGCGATCGCGTAGATGGCGTGGCGGTTGAGCTGGCTGCGAGCCCGGTCGTAGCGGCGGGTGGTCTTGGGGTCCTCGTGGCGGGCGAAGTCTTGGACGTCGCGCAGCCCGATCCCGGCGTCCAGGGCCATGGTGATCGCCGAGTGCCGCAGGCTGTGCGGCGTGATCCGCCGGTCCACCCCGATCGCCTGGCACAGGGCTGTGACGAGGTAGGCGACGTTGTAAGCCGTCATGCGTCGCCCGTGGCTATTGCGTAGCAGCGGGCCCCCTCGACCGGGTTGCCCGCGACCCGCCCTTCGCCTACCGCCGACCGGTAGAAGCTGGACAGGGTCGCCACGCGCTGACAGATCGTGTTCGGCGCATACCCGCGCTGCTCCAGACAGCGGATATGGGCTTCGACATCAGCGCGTTGCGCGGCCAAGCCGTCGGTACCTCGGCCATCTGCCCAGTGGAACCAGGCGCGCAGGTTCGCCTGGTAGTTGACTCGCGTCTTGGCCGACTGGAACCCCGCGACGAACAACTCGATCCACGTGCCGATCCCGGCGGAGAACACCAGCGCCGAGCCAGAAGTCCTATTCGTGGTCATCGTGACAGCCTCCCACGACCGGGCACGCACGGCCCGGCCACGGAAAGATCACACCCGCATGAACCCTGCTCGGCTACGGCCCTACCCGGCGAGGGTTGAACTCGACGAAGGCTCCGCGGGATGTTATGCCGTGTTGCACGGTGCTGGTAGCTGCGGGATATTCGAGGCGTGCATCGCGATGCCGTGCAGGAGTTGGGAGCGCGCCGTGCAGTGAAGTGAAGCGTGCTCCTGCGCGAACGCGTGGAGGCTGTGATGCGAGCTGTCGTTCAGTTGGGCTACGGCGGGCCGCCGGAGGTTCTGGAGGTGCGCGAGCTCGACCTGCCGTCGCTTGGGGATGATGAGGTGCTGGTGCGGGTGCGTGCGGCATCGGTGCATCCCGACGTCTGGCACGTGGTGACCGGCTTGCCGCGGGTGTTGCGCCTGATGGGCTCGGGCGTGCGCCGCCCCAGGGACGTTGTGCCTGGGACGGACGTGGCCGGGGAGGTCGAGTCGGTGGGGGCGGGGGTGACGCGGTTCCGCCCCGGTGACGAGGTGTTCGGCGAGACGCTCCGTGGGATGCAGTGGCGCAACGGTGGCGCGTACGCCGAGTACGTGGCGGTGGCGGAGGATGCGCTGGCCGCCAAGCCGTCGCAGGTGACGTTCGAGCAGGCCGCGACCGTGGCGACTGCCGGGCTCATCGCGCTGGCGAACCTGCCGGACCAAGGACGGAGGGGTGCCGAGCGGGTGCTCGTCAACGGCGCCGGCGGCGGGGTGGGTGCCATCGCCGTCCAGCTGGCACGGTCGTGGGGT
>JBBDQS010000015.1:153-11957 GCA_040905805.1 Egibacteraceae bacterium
CGGCTCAGGGGGCGCCGGCTCAGGGGGCGCCGGCTCAGGGGGCGCCGGCTCAGGGGGCGCCGGCTCAGGGAGCGCCGCTGCACGCACCGCCGGCCCAGCGGACGCCGGCCCAGCGGACGCCGGCCCAGCGGACGCGGGCTCACGGGACGGCCTCGCGCACGGCCGCCGCCTCGACGGTGAACGCCCAGTCGGGCACGGCCGGCAGCCAGCCGACGAACACCACGTCGGCGGTGGCCCGCAGGGTGTCGCCCTCGTCGGTGCAGGCCAGCGCCACGCCGGTGCCCATCGCGCCGCCGAGCAGGTCGGCGAGCACGTCGCCGGCCCGCGCCTCGCACTCGGCCACGCCGGCGGTGGCGCGGGCGCCGGCGCGCACCCCCTCGTCGAGGGCGGCGCGCACCACCCCGCGCCCGTACTGGAAGACCACGAGGTTGACGAGGGCCACCACGAACAGCAGCGAGAAGCCGGCGACCGCCATGTACTGGGCGGTGATGAACCCGCCCTCGTGTCGGGTCACGGCCGTGAGGCTCAGGCGCCGGCGTCACCGCCCAGGATCTGCCCGCGGATCATGTCGATGACGTCCAGGCCGAGCAGCTGCAGCAGCCCCCAGATGGCCACCAGCGCGGCGATGCCGAGCGCGGCGTTGCCGAGCAGCTCGGCGGTCGAGAAACCCTCCTCACCCTCGTCGAGGCGAGCGGCCAGGATGCGGACGAACACGGTCATGGTGGTGCTCCTTTCCGGGTGGTGCGGACGGCACCTCACCGTCCGCCGAACACGATCGAGGGCAGCGGCGCCGCGACGAACAGCAGCATCACGGGGGCGAGGATGGCGATGATCGGCACGAGCATCGCGGCCCGGCGCCGGGTTGCGGCGCGCTTGAGCATCTCGGCGCGCTGCTCGCGGATGTCCTCGGACAGAGTGCGCAGGCCCTGCGCCAGGTCGGCCCCGTACTCGGCCCCGCCGGCCAGCAGGTGGTAGGTGCGGGCGGCGTGCGGCTCGGGGGTGACGCGGGCGGCGTGCGCGAGTGCGGCGGCGACCGGCCGGCCGCTGCGGTGCGCCGCGAGCACCTCGGCGAGCTCGCCCACCACCTCGCCCCGGCCGCGCTCGACCACGCGGCTGATCGCCTGGACGACCCCGCCGCCGACCCGCACGTGCATGGCGAGCAGCTGGTTGACCGTGTAGAGCTCGATCTGCAGGCGCAGCCGGCGCGCCTCGATCGCGCGGTCGACCCGCCCGCGCCACCGGGTGGCACCGAAGACGCAGCCCCCGACCCCGGCGAGCAGCACCCGGCCCGGGGACTGCCCGGCCAGCAGCGTCGCCCCGCCGAGCACCACCGTGGCCAGCGTCGTGCTGCCGAGCTGGCGCACGCGGTACTCCTGCGCCCGGCGCGCCTCGGGCACGTCCTGGCAGAGCCCGGCCTGGCGCAGGCGCAGCAGCAGCGCGTCGTCGCCGACCTGGTCCACCACCCGCCCGAGCGCCCGGGCGAGCGTCTCCACGGGCGGGCCGACGAGGCGCCGCAGGGTGCGCGCGGACAGCGCCGCGCCCGGCTCGACGACGGCGCCCACGTCCGCGCCCCGCCCGAGGCTCGAGCGCGCCGCCACCGTGTAGGGGCGCACGCGGGGCGCCAGACGCGGGGTCGGCGGCACCACAAGGCCGGCCAGCGCCGCCGCGGCGGTGGCGGTCGCCACCACCGCCAGGACCCCCGCCAGCCCCGTGCCGCCGGTCACCGCAGGTCTCCGGTGCTCGCCAGCACCCGTTCCTCGACGGGGTCGCGGTCCAGGCGGGCCAGCACCACCATGCCCACCAGGCTCAGGACCGCGGCCAGGCCGACCACCGCCAGCCCGCCGCCGGACTGGTAGAAGTCCCGGAAGTGCCCGGGGCGGGCGGTCAGGGTCAGCAGGACCAGCCACGGCAGCACGAACACCGAGCGGGCGTTGATCTTCTGCTCCAGGGCGGCGGTGGCGATCTCCTCGCCGGTACGCACGTCGTGGGCGGTGGCCTCGGCCAGGTCGCGCAGGACCTCACCGACGATTCGCCCGCCGCGCTCGTGGGCCAGGATCAGCACCTCGATCACGCGGTCGCTGGTCGGGTCGGCGAGCTCGGCCTTGATCACCTCCAGGGCCGGCACGACGCCGAGCATTCGGGCGAGCACCGGGAACCGTCCGAACGCCCGCTGCAGCGGCGGTGGGCCCGATCCCGCCAGGCGGGTCAGCCCCTGGGACAGGCTCATGCCCGCCGACACCCCCGCGACGAGGTCGCGCAGGCCGTCCGGCCACGCCTCGGCCACCTCGCGCAGGCGGCGGGCCCGCCGGCGGGCGAAGTAGGCGCGGGGTGCCAGGCCCACCGCCAGCGCGGGCACGGCGACGACCGCCGGCGTCGCGGTCGCGCCCGCCAGCACCACGAAGGCGGCGACGGCCAGTGCTCCCGAGCCCGTCCAGAACTGCACGGGCGTCAGCGCCACCCCCGCCTGGGTCAGCCACAGCTGCGCCTGGCCGCTGCGCCGCCCGGGCGCGGTCGCGCGGCCGAGGGTCGGGGCGCACCCGGTCGCCACGCCGGCGGCGAAGTAGACGGCGACGCCGGTGGCCAGCACCGCCGCGAGCCTCACAGCGCCACGCTCCGGCCCTCGAGCACGGCCCGCAGTGACACGCCGGCTGGCAGGTGGCGCTCCAGCAGCTCGGCCCCGGGCGGCACCACCCCGGTCCAGCGCAGCGGGGCGCCGACGCGCTCACGGACGAAGACCGGATCGGTCGAGAAGTCGTCGTGCAGCGACGGGACGACGGCCACGATCTCGGTGATCTGCCGCCGCAGCCCACCCTCCGCGCCGCCGCCCGGCCCGCCATCAAGCCCGCTACCCGGCCCGCCCGTTCGGGGTTCGCCGTCTCGGCCGGGCGCGCCCACCGCCCCCTCGCCGCCGGCCGGACCGGTCACGGGGACCAGCGCGTCCTCGGGGCTCCACGGACGATCCGCACCGCCCCCGCCACCGTCGAAGTCCAGGTGCACCACGAAGTCGATCGCCTGGGCGAACACCGCCCGCACGACCGGCTCGGGGACGTTCTCACCGGCCATGATCGCGGCGTTCACGAGCGCGGACAGCGCGTCGCGCGCCGAGTTGGCGTGCACCGTGCACGCGAACCCGCACCCGGCGTTGACCGCACGGGTGAGCTCGAACGCCTCCGCGCCCCGCACCTCCCCCACGACGATGTGGTCGGGCCGCATGCCCAGGACGAACTTGACGAGGTCGCGCAAGGTCACCTCGCCGCTGCCGTCCATCGCCGGCGGCCGGGCCTCGTAGAAGCTGCCGTGGGTCAGGGGGACGTGCAGCTCGCGGATCTCCTCGCAGCAGCGCACGCAGTGGTCGGAGGGCACCGCCGCGATCAGCGCGGACAGCAGCGACGTCTTGCCGGCGCCGGGCGGGCCCGACACCAGCACGCTCGTGGAGGTCTGCATCGCCGCCCACAGCAGGCCGGCCGCCGGCGGGGTGAGCGACCCGCGGTCGAGCAGGGACCCCAGCGTGTCGCGGCGCAGGGTGTGGCGGCGGATCGTGGCCGACAGCGCGTCCCCGATCGGGGGGATCGCCGCGGTGAGCCGGGCCCGCCCGTTCAGCACCCGCGCCTGCACCAGGGGGCTGCGCGCGTCGAGGGTGCGCTGCGTGGTCGACAGCAGCCGGTCGACGACCTGGCGGTTCTCCTCCTCGGTCGTGGGGGCGGCCAGGCCCTGCAGGCGGCCGGTTCCGTCGATGTAGGACACGCGCGGGCCCTCGAGGAAGATCTCCTCGACGTCGGGGCGGGCCAGCAGGTCGGTGAGGGGCCCGAACGCGGTGATGGAGCGCAGCAGCCGGGCGACCATGTCGGCGGGGTCGCGCAGGGCGGCGCCCTCGCCGAGGTGGGCGTGGCGCTGGTAGTCCTCCACGGCGTCCACGACGGTGGTGCGCACGGCCGGCAGGTCGGTGTCGGGGTCGAGGCGCTCGGACTCGATGCGTGCCAGCACCGTGCGACGCAGCCCGTCGTAGGCCCCGCTGGCCGTGGCGGTGCTCACCGCGCCACCGCCGAGCCCCGGCCTGCGCCCGGGCCTGCGCCCCGCCGGCCCGTGTCCCGCCGGCCTGTGCCCCGCCGGCCTGTGCCCCGCCGGCGGCCGGGGGGAGGCCGGAAGGCGGGGACGGCCGTCGCGGTGAACTCCCCGACGGCGCGGCTGAACGGTCCCGGCGCCACGAGCGCGCAGGCCCACGCCGCGGCCTCCACGCGTCGGTCCGCGGGCAGGAACGTCAGCGTCGTCGCGGTCACGTTGCGGCGCAGCTCTGCCGCGACCTCCTCGCGCTTGTAGCGGCTGGCGGGCGCCCGGTTGCAGACCAGGTGCAGCGGTGCGTGGCCGGTCAGGGGCTGCACGGCGGCCACCCAGTCGAGCAGCCGCGCCACGCCCACCGGGCTGGCGACGCCGACGCCGACGACCGTGTCCGCCGCGGCCAGCAGCGCGCGCGTCGCGGCGAAGCGCGGCGGCCCGCCGGTGCCCTCGCGGTCCTCGACGCGATGGGCGACGTCGACCAGCACGTGCACCCCCGGGCGGGCCAGCGCCTGGGCGACCGCGACCACGTCCCCGGGACGGGTCTGGGACCAGTCGCCCGCGCGGCCCTGGCCGGGCAGCGCCCAGAACCGTCCGGCGTCCACGGCGGTCAGGGCGGCCCCCAGGTCATCCGCGGCCCCCTCGGCCGCGTCCACCGCCACCCGCAGGTTGGGGTAGGTGGGCAGACCGAGCCGCTGGGCCAGGCTCGGCGCGACCTCGTCGGCGTCGACCAGCACGCACGCCTCCCCGCGCCCCCCGACCGTGGCGGCCAGCGCCACGGCCACCTCGCTCGCCCCGCAGCCCCCGGGCGGGCCGCCCACCACCGTGATGGCGCCCCGCGGGGCCTCGCCGGGCGGCGGGGCGGGGGCGGGGTCGCCGGCCAGGGACGCGCGGGGTCCCGCGTCGGCGGCCAGGGCGGTGACCGCGTCCAGGAACTCGGCGGTGGTGGCACTGCCCGGCAGCGCCAGGTCGACGCCGAGCTGGATCAGCTCGCCCTTGCCGCGCGGGTCGTGGGGGGGGGGGGGGGGCCCACCCCCCCCAGGACGCGGCGGCCCGTGCGCCGCAGCTCGTCGAGCAGGCGATGGGACAGGAACGAGGTCGTGTCGTCCACGACGAGCACGGCGTAGGTCTCGGCCAGCGCGTCATGGGGATGCAGCACCGTCGCCCGCACCCGGGCGCCGCCGTGATCGGCGAGATGGCGGTGCAGGCGCTGCGCCCAGTCCCGCGGCGAGGCCGCCAGCGCGATCTCCGGCTCGCCGGTCACGGCCGGTCCTCCCCCGCCGCGGCGCCGGTGTCGGGCGTGGTCTCGCCGTCGGGTGCGCCAGTCCCGTCGCCCGCGGTCTCGCCGTCGGGTGCGCCAGTCCCGTCGCCCGCGGTCTCGCCGTCGGGTGCGCCAGTCCCGTCACCCGTGGTCTCGCCGTCGGGTGCGGCCGCCCCCCCGGGTGCGGGCTGCACCGCGCTGGAGCCGGTGGACCGCACGACGTCGAGCTCGCCGGTGCGCAGGGCGGTGGCCAGGCGCAGGGCGGTCTCCTCGTCGACGGCCAGCGTGACGCTGTAGCGCTGCGCGCCCCCCAGGCCGCCGCGCTCCCCCCCACCGGACACCGCGAGCACCGCAGCATCCGTGACGAGGTAGTCAGCCGCCCCGTCGCGCAC
Source organism: Egibacteraceae bacterium (assembly GCA_040905805.1). NCBI lineage: Bacteria > Bacillati > Actinomycetota > Nitriliruptoria > Egibacterales > Egibacteraceae > Egibacteraceae bacterium. The sequence continues at coordinate 5,860 of JBBDQS010000015.1, forward strand.
GGCGATGACGTCGATGCGGTCGCCGCTGCGCAGCGCGCCGGCCACCGCGTGCGCGGGATCGATCGGCAGGCTCATCGCCCGCTGGGCCTCGGGAGCCGCGGGGGCCCGCAGGTCGCTGGCGCGGATCGGCTCGCCGGGGGCGATCGGGTGGGTGGCGATCCACCCGGCCACCTCGCGCGCCCGCTCGGGGGAGAGCAGCGTCGCCACCACGTCCTCGTCCAGGCGCGCGTCCATGAAGCGCACCGCGCCGACCGCGATCGGCGCGCCGGCGGGCACCTCGTGGGCGGCCACCGCGATGCGCACCGTGTCGTCGCGGGCCCGCAGCGCGCTGAAGTTGAGGAGCGCGGCGAGCAGCGCCGCCACCACCATCACCACGTGGCCCGTAGACAGGCGGCTGCCGACCCGCCGGCGCGGGGCCGGCGCGCCGGGTACCACGCCGTTCGGAGCCCCGCCCGGGTCGGCATCCGCGATGATCGTGGGCGTACCCGACCGGTCCGCACTGGCCACCCCGCACCCCCCGTGAGATCATGCGCCGCACCCGGGAGTGGTGCGGACGCCTGTCGAAAACCTAGGCACAGCCCGCGAATCCGATCAAGGGGTTTCTCTCCTCGTCTGTGGGTATCATGTCGCACCAGAAACCTCTTGGTCCGTATTACATCGTGGTGGCACGCTCCCGTGTCGAGGACTTGACAAAGACGCGCCGTGGCCACATCAGCACGTCTCTGACCTGCTAAGATCATCTCAACGCTGCCAGAGCCCCCGATTCGGGGTGTGATCGGAGAGCACGTCTATGGCCGACCAAGTCGACGGGGCCGACCTGCCCCCCGTGCTGGACGCCGGCCAGGTCGCCCGACTGCTGAGCCTGAACATCGACTACGTGCGCAAGTTGTCGCGCCAGGGTGTGCTACCGGCGCACCGGCTGCCCGGTGGGCGCACGTTCCGGTACTTCAAGGACGAGGTGCTCGATTGGCTCCGGGAGCAGCCGGTGCACCACCCGGCTCAGGAGGGCCGCGGCAGCACGTAGTCGATCGCACCTCGCCCAGCGCGTCAGCCCCGCCTCCCCCCGTGACGTCCACGGGGGCTATCCTGCGCTACAATTCGAAGGTGGACTTGCGCAGGTTAAGCGGTCCAACTTGCGTTTGAGTTCCTTGTCTCGCGCATCACATGGATGTGGTTCTTCGATGCCGCGCCCCTCCACTGCCGATGTCATCGCTCGCTTGGACGAGCACACCGGTCTTATGCACGCCGACTACGGCGGACTTCCTCGCGCAGTCGAGGCCGACGAAATCCTGCGTGAGATCTGGATCGAGGACACGTACCACTCCTCGGCCCTGGAGGGCAACGCCCTGAGCCGCAAGCAGGTCGAGCATCTGTTGGAGACCGACCACGCCAGCGGAAGGCTCAGCGACACGCTGGAGGTGCGCGGCTACGCCTCAGCGGCGCGCTGGGTGTACCAGCATGCACCGGACCATCCTCCCGGGGAGGGGGTTCCCGTCTCGGCGATCAGGACGGTTCACACCGAGTTGCAGAGCCTTGCGTGGAGGCTCTCCCCTCCGGACGACGGGACCCAGCCGGGCCAGTGGCGGCGTCGAGGAGCCAAGATCGCCGGCAGCACGGTCCAGACCCCCCCTCCCATCGCCATCGACGGCGTGCTCGCCGACTGGATGGAGGCCACCGGGGCTGAAGGGGACCATGAGCATTGGCTCTACCACCTGGCCGACCTGCATGCATGGTTCGAGCGCATCCACCCGTTCGCAGATGGGAACGGTCGGGCCGGTCGCCTGCTGATGAACTTCATGCTCTTGCAACGGGGTTACCCGCCGGCCGTCTTCGATGCCACTGAAAGGGAGCGGTACCTGCGTGCCCTCGCCCGCGCCGACGACGGCAACAGCGGGATGCTCGCGGAGCTCATCGCGAGGGCCGTGGAGACCAACATCACGAAGCTCCTCATTCCCAGGCTGGCGGGCGATGTCCGCTTGATTCCGTTGGGAGCTCTCGCTGCGGAGAGCCAGTATTCCCCCGGGTACCTGCGCACCCTCGCTGCGAACGGGCGGCTCCGCGCCGTCCGCGAGGGCAAGCTGTGGCTCAGCTCTCGAACCTGGCTGGAGGAATACAAGGTCGGGCGGCAACGGGCCCGTCGTCCAGGTTCCATAGCGGTGCGGCCCGACGAAGGCGGGTAGTTTGTCGCGCCAGGGCGTGCTACCGGCGCACCGGCTGCCCGGTGGGCGCACGTTCCGGTACTTCAAGGACGAGGTGCTCGATTGGCTCCGGGAGCAGCCGGTGCACCACCCGGCTCAGGAGGGCCGCGGCAGCACGTAGTCGAGGGCACCCCGCGCCACGAACCACGCGCCGCCTTCGCGGTCGGTGATCACCACGTGGTCGACGGCCACGGCCTGGATGCGCCCGACGAGGCCCCCCTCGGGGACGCGGGCGCCGACCTCCAGCACGGTGCCGGCCGCCTCGTGCTCGCCGAGCCGGGCGGCGAAGCTCGCCGGGCCCGGTCCCCGGCTGGCCCCGCCGGCGCGCACGGCCTGCACGACCCGCACGGCCACGAGCCCGGCCAGGTGCACGTCCACGTCGTCGCCGACCGTCGTGTGCAGGCAGGCGAGGTCGCCGGCCGCGTGGGTCACGGTCCCGGTGAAGATGCGCCCGGCGAGCGCCACCGCCACCACGTCGCCGCGTGCCAGTGCCTCGGCGGCCACGTCCGCCAGGTCGCGCCCGCGCAGGCGGTCGCGGGCCGCCAGCTCCTCGTAGGCGGCGGCCTCCGCGCGCCGCTCGGCGCGATAGGCGGCCCCCGCTGCCGCCAGGTCGGGATCGCGCGCCCAGCCCGCGAAGGGCTCCTCGGTGTCCCCCGGCATGCGCCGCAGTCTGCCAGGCCGCACGTGGCCACGCCCGGCCCGGCCCGGCCGCCCTCCTCCCCGTCCTCACGCCGGGAACGGTCCCGTGGCGGTCTTCTCGACGATCCGTGGGTTCGCCCGAGCACCTCGCCGCGGCCGGGGACGTGGCCTGGCCATGCGACCGCTTCTCAGGTGGTGCTCTGGCCTGGCGCCGCGGCCGGGGAAGTGGCCTGGCCATGCGACCGCTTCTCAGGTGGTGCTCTGGCCCGGCGCCGCGGCCGGGGACGTGGCCCGGCCACAGGCAGCGGGCTGACCCACGGATCGCGCGCACGAGCCTCCGCGGGCCCGGTGCGCCGTACGGTAGGGAGCCATGGCCGACCCCCACGCCCCGGTCGAGTACCGCCAGCACCGCTTCCGGCTGCCGCCCGGCGCCGCGGACCTGCTGCTGGTGCGCCACGGCGAGTCGCAGCCCGCCCGGCTCGGCGAGCCGTTCGACACCGTCGACGGCCAGGCCGACCCGCCGCTTGACCCGCGCGGGCACACGGAGGGCGCGCGCGTCGCCGACCGCCTCGTCGGCGAGGACGTCGCGGCGATCTACGTCACCCCGCTGCGCCGGACGGCGCAGACGGCTGCGCCGCTGGCCGCTCGGCTCGGCCTGGAGCCCCGGGTCGTGCCGGAGCTGCGGGAGGTCCACCTCGGCGAGTGGGAGGGCGCCACGTTCCGCGCCCGGGTGGCCGAGGGTCACCCGATCGCCCGGCAGCTGTTCGCTGAGGAGCGCTGGGAGGTGATCCCGGGCGCGGAGTCCGGGGAGGCCTTCGCGGCGCGGGTGCGGGCGGGCATCACCCGCATCGCCGCCGCCCACCCCGACCAACGCGTCGTGGTGTACACCCACGGCGGGGTCATCGGGATGGTGGTCGGGCTGGCGACCGGCGGACGGCCCTTCGCGTTCGTGGGGGCGGACAACGGCTCGCTGACCCACCTCGTGGTGTCAGCACCTCCAGGGCGGTCGCTGCACGACCGCCACACCCCGCACAGCAGAGCATCGCCTCCGCACGCTCCGGCGATTCGCGTGTCAGCCCACCACCCCGACACGGGCGGGTCGCCTGACGCCGGCGCGGCGGGCGCGCCGGCCCACTGGACCCTGCGCCGGTTCAACGACACCGGCCACCTCGCCACCGACCTGGATCGCCCGACCCAGCCGCTCACCTGACCGGAGCGCACCGCCGGAGCGCACCGCCGGAGCGCACCGCCGGAGCGCACCGCCGGAGCGCACGCCGCAGCGCACGCCGCAGCGCACCGGCGCCGCCGGCCGCGCGCGTCAGTGGTTGCGCAGCGCGTCGATCAGCTCGTCCTTGTCCATCGTCGAGCGACCGTCGATGCCGATCTCCTGCGCGCGGTCGCGCAGGTCGTCGACGGTCCAGTCCTCGTACCGCTCGGACCGCCCGCCGCTTCGCCCGGCCGTGGAGCGGTCCGTGTTGGCGATGCGGGCGGCCTTCTCCTTGCTCATGCCCTCGTCGCGCAGCGCCTCGTACTGCTCGTCGTCCTTGATCGACGACCCGTGGTCCTTCTGTCCCATGGGTGCTCACCTCCTGGCCCGAGGTGTGCCCCGTCAGCGCCCCGCTCACCCCTCGGGGGGGCCCGCCGGCGCGCTACTCGGCGCTGGTCTGGGCGATCAGGTCGCCGTAGTCGGCGGGCAGCCCACTCACCAGGTCCCGGATCTGGCCGGAGGACACCGCATCGTCGAGCACCTCGAGCACCGCCCGGGCCTGGTCGGCGGCCTCCTCGGGCGCGAGGTCGCCGAGCTCGGCGACGCGCTCGTAGAACTCGTCGACGGGGAACTCCTCGTCCTGCGCGGCAACCTGTTGCAGGTAGGCGGCCAGGGGCGGGGGCAGCTGCGCCGCGAGATCCTCGGCCTCCCCGGTCGGCAGGCGCTGGCCGAGGGTCTCCAGGGTCGCCCGCGCCGCCCGCTCCGCGACGTCGCGCGACGTCTGGAGCCGGTCCTGCAGAAGGTCGATGAACTCGTGTGACTCCATGGCTGCTCCTACTGGGATCTCCACGCCGGCGCGCGCCTATCGTGGGCTCGCCATGCACCCTATCGACAAGCCCGCGCTCCGGCAGGTGCTGCGCGCGCGCCACCCCTGGCTGGACGCGACCGAGTGCGGGCCCCGGGCCGTCGACGCCGGCGAGTGCGACCGCTGCGGCGCGGAGGCGCGGCTGGTGCCCACGTGCGGGCCGGTGGCGTGGGCCGCCCTCGGCCGGGCCTGCGCCACCGCGCTCGGCACGCAGGCCTGGTGCGACGGCCACGCGGAGCAGGCCGCCGCCACCCTGGCGTGGCTCGCCGCGCTGCCCGGCGAGGCCGACGACGTGGCGCGCCTGTGGTGGGTCGCCACCGGCGAGGTGCGCCTGGACCCCGGGCTGCTCGCCGCGGGACGGCGCCTGGGCCTCCCGTTCGGCGAGCGGTGAGGCCCGGCTCCCGTTCGGCGAGCGGTGAGGCCCGGCTACCATCGACCCGATGAGTGCCCCCATAAGGACCGTCTGCGTCTACTGCGCGTCCAGCGAGCGCGTGGCCCCCGAGTACCGGGCGGTGGCCGCCGAGCTCGGCCGCGCCCTGGCCGCCGAGGGCTGGGGGCTCGTCTACGGCGGCGGCAGCGCCGGGCTCATGGGCGAGGTGGCCCGCGCCGCGCTGGCCGCCGGCGCGCACGTGACCGGGGTGATCCCCCACCGCCTCGCCGACCGCGAGTTCGCCCTCCACGAGGTCACCGAGCTGCTGCGCACCGACACCATGCGCCAGCGCAAGGCCCTCATGGACGAGCGCAGCGACGCGTTCATCGTGCTGCCCGGCGGCATCGGCACCCTGGAGGAGCTCGTCGAGATCATCACCCTGAAGCAGCTCGGCTACCACACGCGTCCGATCGTGGTGCTGGACGCACGCGGTTACTGGGACCCGCTCCTGGAGCAGCTGCGGCGCATGGTCGACGAGCGCTTCTCCGCCGACGACCTCGGCGACCTGTGGCAGGTCACCGCCACCGTTGCCGAGACGGTGGCGGCCCTGCGGTCGTTCACCGGCGAGCCGCTGCGCCTGCACGACTCGTCGCTCGAGGTCATCGAGGGGCCCCGCTCCTAGCAGGAGGGCGGGCGGGCGGCTCCCGGTCGGCGGTCAGCTGCTGGGGTGGGTGACGTGGCCGTCGTCCATGCCACGGTTGAGGACCCGGGCCAGGAACGAGCCCATCTGGTCGCGGCGCACCGACGCCGCGGGGGTGT
>JBBDQS010000016.1:0-2189 GCA_040905805.1 Egibacteraceae bacterium
TGGCGGACACGTGCACGATGCCGTTGGCGTCGATGTCGAAGGTGACCTCGATCTGGGGCACGCCGCGGGGTGCGGGTGGGATGTCCACCAGCTGGAACTTGCCGAGCGTCTTGTTGTAGTTGGCCATCTCGCGCTCGCCCTGCAGCACGTGGATCTCCACCTGCGGCTGGTTGTCGTCGGCGGTGGTGAACACCTCGGACTTGCGCGTCGGGATGGTCGTGTTGCGCTCGATCAGCTTGGTCATCACCCCGCCCTTGGTCTCGATGCCCAGCGACAGGGGCGTCACGTCGAGCAGCAGCACGTCCTTGACGTCGCCCTTCAGCACGCCGGCCTGCAGCGCGGCACCGACGGCGACGACCTCGTCGGGGTTGACGCCCTTGTGCGCGTCCTTGCCGCCGGTCAGCTCCTTCACCAGGTCGACGACGGACGGCATGCGGGTGGACCCACCGACGAGGATCACGTGGTCGATCTGCTCGGCGGTGATGCCCGCGTCCTTGATCGCGGCGTGGTACGGGCCCTTCGTGCGCTCCAGCAGATCGGCGGTCATCTGGTTGAACTGCGCGCGGGTGAGGGCCTCCTCCAGGTGCAACGGCCCCTCGCTGGTGGCGGTGATGAACGGCAGGTTGATGGAGGTCTCGGTGGTCGAGGACAGCTCCTTCTTGGCCTTCTCCGCCGCCTCCTTCAGGCGCTGCAGCGCCATCTTGTCCTTGGACAGGTCCACCCCGTGGGCGTTCTTGAACTGGGTCACCAGCCAGTCGATGACCTTCTGGTCCCAGTCGTCGCCGCCCAGGCTCGTGTCACCCGAGGTCGACTTGACGTCGAAGACGCCCTCGGCGATCTCCAGGACCGACACGTCGTAGGTGCCGCCGCCGAGGTCGTAGACGAGCACCGTCTGCTCGGCCTCCTTGTCGAGGCCGTAGGCCAGCGCGGCGGCCGTCGGCTCGTTGACGATGCGCAGCACCTCGAGCCCCGCGATCTGGCCGGCCTCCTTCGTGGCCTGGCGCTGGGCGTCGTCGAAGTAGGCGGGCACGGTGATCACCGCCTGGGTGACGTCATCGCCGAGGTAGGACTCCGCGTCGCGCTTGAGCTTCATCAGGATGCGCGCGCTGATCTCCTGGGCGGTGAAGGTCTTGCCGTCCGCCTCGAACTTCCAGTCGGTGCCCATGTGGCGCTTGACCGACTGGATCGTGCGGTCGGGGTTGGTGACCGCCTGGCGCTTGGCCACCTCGCCGACGAGCACCTCGCCGGACTTCGAGAAGCCCACGACCGACGGGGTCGTGCGGGTCCCCTCGGCGTTGGCGACCACGGTGGACTCGCCACCTTCGAGCACGGCCACCGCCGAGTTCGTCGTTCCGAGGTCGATGCCTACTGCTCTGGCCATAGTGATGCCACCTCCACGCCCTGGGGCGCTCTCGTCTGCGTACCGTTGCCCGAAGGCTACCCGCTGCCTATGGGGGGAGCAACCTCCCTGAGCGTCCTAGACGCAGATTTTCGTCCGGAGGGAGTTTCAGCGCGGCGGCGAAGCCCGCCAGGTGCAGTCGGTGCGGCGCCCGCGGCTGTCCGCCCGATCCCGGCCGTTGAACGCGACCATGAGCACGACGGGCAGGGCGGCGACCGCGAGGCCTGCCACCCACATCGTCCACGGATCCATCGGTGTCCTCCTGTGCTCGGAGCGCGGCGCGCGGGAGCGCGTCAGCGGGGCGCGGCGTCGGTCGGCAGATCCACCCGCCAGCCCTCCTGCAGGCCCACCTCGGCGAACCGGCCCTGGTGGACCTCCAGCGCATGGCGGTAGCGTGCTCCCGGCGGATAGGATGGACACGGATCGGCCTCGCACGGCTCCATGTCGAGGACCGACACCACCGTGCCGTCCGCGGCGAGGTAGGCGATCGACAGCGGCAGCAACGTGTCCTTCATCCAGAAGCCGGTGTCGCGGTCCTCGTCGGTCAGGAAGATCATCCCGGCCTCGCGGGGCAGGTCGGTGACGCCCATCAGCCCCTGGCGGCGGGTGTCGGGGTCGTCGGCGACGTACACCGCCATCTCGACGCGCTCGTCCTCGGGACCCACGAGGATGACCTGTGCGGTGCCGAAGGGCGGCATCGGCGCCAGGTCGGTGGCCGGCGTGGCGTTCTCCGGGGTGGCGTTCTCCGGGGTGGCGTTCTCCGGGGTGGCGTTCTCCGGGGTGGCGTTCT
>JBBDQS010000016.1:2289-36142 GCA_040905805.1 Egibacteraceae bacterium
CCGGGGTCGGTGGGTCCGCCGGGTCCGGCGCCTGCCCGCCGGCACAGGCCCCCAGCAGGGCGGCGAGCAGCAGGGCGACCAGTGTGCGCATCGGGCCAGGATAGGGCGACCGCCGGTGCCGGGTCCCCGACAACGCCGAGCCCGGCCGGTCGGGCCGGCACACGCCGGGCGGCATCGCCGGGCCGGTACACGCCGGGCGGCATCGCCGGGACGGCTTCGTCCGCCCCGGCTGTCGCGCGGCCTACTCTGGAAGGCGATGGACGCGCGCGACGACACGTCGGTGGCCTACATGTACGCGTGGTGGCTGACCGGCGATGAGCAGGCCGCGGGCGCAGCCGCGCGGGCTGCTGTCGGCAGCGCCGCCGTGCTCGCCGCCGAGGGCGCCGCGCGGCTGCCCGCCCTGCTGGCCGCCGTGCGCTACACGACCGGACCGACGCCGACGATGTGCCCCGCCTCGGAGGTGGCGCTGCTGCACGACGCGCACGGACTGGCGCTCGACGAGGTCGCGGGCCTGGCCGCGGTAGACCGCGCCGACGTGCGCACCGAGCTGGCCCACGGGCGCCTCGAGGCCCTGACCGAGACGGTGATCGACCCATTCGTGCACCCCGAGCGTCTCGGCGGCCTGGCAGTGGGCAACCCCGCCGATGTCGCGCACGCCCGCCAGTGCAACAGCTGCGGGCAGGCCCGCGACCTGCTGGAGCGCGGCCGCACCGAGCTGCGGGAGCTCGCCGTCGTGCCCGTCCCCGAGGATTTCGCTTCACGGGCCCCGGCCGCCCGCTCGACCCCGCCCGCCCCCGCGGGGTCGCCGGCTTCGGCGGGGTCGCCCCGCACGCGGCCGTCCCGTGCACGGGTTGCGGCGGTCGGGGCGCTGCTTGCGGTGGCCGCAGTGGCCATCGTGCTGATGCTGCTCGGCCGGGGCGACACCGCCGGGGACTCCTCCGCCGGGGGCGACCCCACCGCCGTCGGGACGGTCGGGCCGCCCGGGTTCCCCGCTCACGCAGGCGAGCCGGAGACGGCCCCTTCACCCACGCCGGACGCCACTGCCTCCCCCGAGCCGGGCGCCGCCGGGCTGGGCGCCGCCGGGCTGGGCCCCGCCGGGCCGGGCGCCGCCGGGTCGGGCGCCGCCGGGTCGGGCCCCGCCCGGCCGCGCCCCGCCGCGCACCCCCAAGCAGCCGCCGTGCCCCCGCCCGACCCCGACGTCTTCGCCGTGGAGTCCGCCGGGCTGGTGGGTCCCGGGGCGGAGCCCCAGCAGAGCGGCGCCGACCTGGCCCCCGGGGAGCCGCTGCGTCTGGCGGTGCGCTACCGCGGTGCCCCCCAGGGCATCGCGCTGACCGGACGCTGGACGGTGGACGGCGCCCCCTTCCGGGAGCTCGCCGTCGACCTGACCGTCCCAGCGACCACCCACATCTTCGGCGCCCCCACCCCGCCCGAGGGCTGGCCACGCGGGACGCACGAGGTCTTCCTCAGCGCGCAGGGCAGCGTCGTCGCGGTGGTGGTGTTCACGGTCGCCTGACGTCCCCCTCCCAGGCGACGGGACCTGGTGCTCACGGTTACCGGGCGGTAGATGGGGTGCGAACGACAGATATGTCCCTCAGACCCCATCTACCGGGCGGTAACCAGAGGGCGGGCCCGAAGATCCGCAAGACGCGGCCTGCGGGCAGATGTGCGGGGCTCCAGAGGCGGCCGAAGTCAACTGGTGGCGCAGTGCCGTTGTGCGGGCCGGTCGAAGGCCGGAACGGGCCGGGCGTCTGCTTCCTCGGCGGTGCCACTAGACTGCGCGGCGACCGCCACCCCGCATGGCGGCGAGCGCACACCCCGCATGGAGGAGGCACCCCGTGGGCGAGCTGGCCGTCACCGCCGTCGGCGCCGACCGTCCCGGCATCATCGCCCGGGTGACCGGCGTCCTGCACGACCTGGGCGGCAACATCGAGGATGCGTCGAGCACCATCCTGGGCGGCCAGTTCGCCATGATGCTGCTGGTCGACACCCCGATCGAGCCGGCGGTGCTCGAGTCGGCGCTGGCTGCGGCGAGCGCTGACCTCGGGCTCTTCGTCACCGTCCGGGCGGTGGGCGAGGGCAGCCCGGCGGTCCCGCCCACCCACGTGCTGACCGTCTACGGGGCCGACCGGCCCGGGATCGTGCGCGGCGTCGCGCAGGCGCTCGCCGACCGCGGGGTGAACGTGACCGACCTCACGACCCGCGTCCTCGAGGGCGAGGGCTCGGTGTACGTGCTGATGATGGAGATCTCGCTGCCGCCCGACGAGGACGCCGACGCGCTGACCGGCCTGATCGCCGATGCGGTCAGCGGGGTCGAGGTGCGCATCCGTCCGCTCGACGCGGCGACCTTCTAGCCGATGGCGGTCCGTCCCGTCGTTGAGATCCCCAATGCTGTCCTGGGCCGACGCGCCGAGCCGACCGGGGGCCCCGACGCCGAGCTGGCCGCCGACCTGCTCGACACCATGCGGGTCTCGCCCGGCTGCGTGGGCCTGGCCGCCCCCCAGATCGGGGTGAGCCGACGCGCCTTCTGCCTCGACGTGTCGAGCCACCCCAAGGGCGCACCCCACCACGGGCTGGTGATGCTGTTCGATCCTGAGGTGCTGCACGCCGAGGGCGCGGAGGTCCGCCGCGAGGGCTGCATGAGCGTGCCCGACCTCACCTGCGACGTGAGCCGCGCCCTGCGCGTCGTGGTCCGGGGGACCGACGAGCACGGAAAGGAGCGCATCTACGAGGCCGCAGGCTTCGAGGCGCGCGCCTTCCAGCACGAGATCGACCACCTCGACGGCGCCATCATCCTCGACCGGGTCGCCTCGCTGGCCACCGACGTGTTCCGCCGCAAGTCCTACCAGCCGCGCCGGGACTGAGCCGCGGCGCGACAGCCGGGTGCGGTCCTCGCCGGCGCCCACGACACTCGCTACCCTTCGGGCACTCTGAGCCGCCGCCTCGGGGCGGCTCCTCCCGAGCAGGGGCAGCCACCGGATGGACACCCTCGACATCGTCCGCCTCACCGCCGGCCTGGCCACGCTGGCCGTCTTCGGCGCCTGGGCCGGCAAGCGGGCGTGGTTCCTGCTGCGGCTGCTGGCCAAGGCCCAGCCCATGCCCGAGCGCATGGGCGGATGGGGGACCAAGCTGCGCTACCAGCTCACCCACGTCCTCGGGCAGCGCAAGATCCTGCAGTGGACCGCGCCCGGGATCCTCCACGCGTTCATCTTCTGGGGCTTCCTGGTCGTGCAGACCACCCTGGTCGAGAGCATCGGCGAGCTCTTCGACCCGGAGTTCCACATCCCCCTCATCGGCACGAGCAACTGGCTCGGGTTCGTCCAAGACCTGTTCAGCGTCCTGGTGCTCACCGCCATCGTCGGGTTCGTGCTGATCCGCTTCGTGCAGGACCCCGCGCGCCTCGGCCGCCGATCGCGGTTCGCCGGCTCCAACCTGGACCAGGGCTGGTACGTGCTGCTGTTCGAGTTCGGGGTGCTCTACACCCTGCAGGTGGTGCGCGCCGCGCGGGCCGCCAAGGGCACGCTGCCCTACCCCGACGGGGCGTTCGTGTCGAGCTGGCTCGGCGGCTACCTGCGCGGGCTCGACGACACGTCGCTGGAGCTCGTCGTCACCACGTTCCTGGTCGCGCACCTGGTCGTGGTGCTCGGCTTCCTCGTCTTCGCCCTGCACTCCAAGCACCTGCACATCATCACGGTGTTCCCCAAGGTGGCGTTCGCCCGCCGGCCCAAGGCCCTGGGCAAGCTCGAGACCACCCACATCGACATCGAGGACATGAGCGAGGACGACGTGCTCGGCGTCGGGTCGCTGGAGCACTTCGGGTTCACGCGCTTCCTCGACATGTACACCTGCACCGAGTGCGGGCGCTGCCAGAGCCAGTGCCCGGCCTGGAACACCGGTAAGCCCCTCAACCCCAAGCTGCTGATCATGGACCTGCGGGACCATCTCTTCGAGAAGGGCCCCTACATGCTCGACCCGTCGCTCGCCGAGGGCGACAGCGACTCGAACGGGCAGCGGCCGAGCGTGCTGGACCTCCAGCTGGTCGGCGACACCCCCGGCCAGCCCGACGCGGTCATCGACTTCGACGTGCTGTGGAGCTGCACGACGTGCGGTGCCTGCGTCGAGGAGTGCCCGGTCGACATCGAGCACGTCGACGCGATCATGGATCTGCGCCGCTACAAGGCGCAGATGGAGTCGAGCTTTCCCACCGAGGCCGGCGGGATGCTGCGCAACCTCGAGAACGCCGGGGACCCCTGGGGCCTCGGGTCCTCCAAGCGCATGGACTGGGCCGACGGCCTGGACGTGCCCGTCGTCGACGGGCAGATCGCCGAGGACGTCGAGTACCTGTTCTGGGTGGGCTGCGCCGGGGCCCTTGAGGACCGCTCGAAGAAGGTCACCCGGACGGTCGCGGAGCTGCTGAACGCCGCGGGGGTGCGCTACGCGGTGCTCGGTCAGGCCGAGTCGTGCACGGGGGACCCCGCGCGGCGCCTCGGCATGGAGTACCTGTTCCAGATGATGGCCCGGGCAAACGTGGAGACCCTGAAGGCGGTCGGCGCGCAGCGGGTCACGATCGTCGCCTGGTGTCCCCACTGCTTCAACACCCTGCGCAACGAGTACCCCGACTTCGACGGCACCTTCGAGGTCATCCACCACACCCAGCTGCTCGCCAAGCTGGTGGCCGAGGGCCGCCTGTCGCCGCAGACGCCGATCGACAAGACGGTCACCTACCACGACCCCTGCTACCTCGGCCGCCACAACGAGGTGTATGACCCGCCCCGCGCCGTGGTCTCGTCGGTGGCCGGCCTGGAGAAGGTGGAGATGGGCCGCTGCCGCAACCAGGGCTTCTGCTGCGGCGCCGGCGGGGCGCGCTTCTACATGGAGGAGGACATCGGCAAGCGGGTCAACCACGAGCGCCTCGACGAGGCGCTGGGCCTGCACCCCGACCTCGTGTCGACCGCCTGCCCGTTCTGCTTCGTGATGCTCGATGACGCCGTCGCCGACAAGGTCGGGCGCGGCGACCTCACCGAGGGCCAGGTCCGCGTCGTGGACGTCTCCCAGATCCTGGCCGAGTCGCTGCTGCCCGTCGCCGAGATCAACGGCCAGCCCACCGCGCCGCCTGCCTCGCCCTAGCCTGTGGAGCCCGGGTTGCGGAATCCGCCACCCGGACTCCACGGCCGCTACGGTGACGGCCGACCCGAGGGGGTTGCGTGAGTACCGGCAAGGCAGAGGTCGGCCCGGACCTGGCCACGCGCCTGGCTGACGAGCCCGACGTCGTCGTGGCCTACCTGTTCGGGTCCCGAGCACGGGGCACGGCACGGCCGGGGTCCGACGCCGACGTGGCGGTGCTGCTGGACGAGGATTCGGACGTCCACCAGCGCACGCTCGACCTGATGGCGGCGCTGGGGGAGGGCGTGGACGTCGTGGTCCTCAACGAGGCGCCGGTGGCGCTGGCGTACCGGGTCCTCCGCGACGGCGTCCTGCCGGTCTGCCGGGACGAGCAGGTCCGGGTGCGGCACCGTGCCGCCACGATCAGCCGCTACCTGGACACCGTGCCGTTGCGCCGTACCCTCGAAGCGGGGCTTCGCCAACGGAACGTCACCTGCAGGTGGCCATCCAGGCGGCGGTCGAGGCCTACCTCGGCGGCGGGTAGTCCCCGGACCTGACGGCGGGCGCGGTGGTCACCGGGCGTAGAGCCAGTCGCGGTGGACGACCCGAGTGCCGTCGGCGCGGCCGACCTCGGCGAACAGCGTGTAGTGGACGTCGGTGGCGTCGGGCAGGGTGATCGTCTCGGTCACGGTGCCGTCGGCGAGCACCGACACGCCGACGATGTCGACGGTCTCGACCACCGTGCCGTCGGCCTCGACGCGGTCGAGGTGGTAGGTGACCTCGGCGGGGGCGTCCTCGGGGGGCAGCGCCAGCGTCGCGGTGTCCCCCGCCCCGGCGAGCACCCCCCCGTCGGTGGCCTCCCAGCCGTCGGCGACCGCCAGGGCCTCGATCGAGTCAGGGACCTCGCGCGGCGGCAGCTCGGCGAAGGGGTCGTCCTGGCCGCACGCGCCGAGCAGGGCCACGGCGGCCACGGCCAGCAGCGCGGTGCGCATCCGCCGCCCTACTCGCCGGCGGGGAAGTTCAGGAAGAACTTGCTGGCGGTCGGCCCGCGCTGGCCCTGGTACTTGCTGCCGAGCTCGTCGGAGCCGTAGGGGCGCTCGGCGGGGGTCGACAGCTCCAGGAACGCGACCTGGCCGATCTTCATCCCCGGGTACAGCACGATCGGCAGGGTCGCCACGTTCGACAGCTCCAGGGTGAGCCACCCGTCCCAGCCCGGGTCGACGAACCCGGCGGTGGCGTGCGTCAGCAGCCCGAGCCGGCCAAGGCTCGACTTGCCCTCGATGCGCGCGACGAGGTCGTCGGCCAGGGCGATGCGCTCCAGGGTCGCGGCGAGCACGAACTCGCCGGGATGCAGGACGAACGGGGCGTCCTCGGTGGCCTTGACCTCCTCGGTGAGGTCGGGCATCTCCTGGCGCACGTCGATGACGGGGTGGCGGTGGTTGTGAAAGACGCGGAAGCGGTCGTCGAGGCGCACGTCGACGCTGGAGGGCTGGATCGCGTCGTCGCCCAACGGCTCGATGGCAATGCGCCCGGCGGCGAGAGCCTCACGGATGCTGCGGTCCGACAGGATCATGGGCGCTCATCCTAACCCGGCGCCGGCCCGGCAACGGGCACGACCGGGTCGCCCACGCGCACCGGGCCGGGCTCCACCACCTCGGCGTAGCGCCCGAGGTCGATGCTGCCGTCGGGGCCCGTGCCCCGGGCCGCAACGATCGCGTCGAGGACCTGCACGTCGCGCTCCCCGGTCACCGGGTTCTGCCGCGTGACCACGCAGCGGGGCACCGGCCCGCCGACGCGCACGACGGCGCCGCCGACCCGCACGGTGCCGCCCGCCCAGGCGTCCTCGTCGTAGGCGTGTCCGCCGGCGAGGGTGACGAGCATGCGGAAGCGGCGGGCGTCCAGCGGTGCGGCCAGGCCGGCGTCGCGTACCAGCGCGGCCACCGACTCGTCGCCGAGCAGCGTCACCGCCTGCTCGTCGTTGCCCTGGCCGGGGCGCTCGGTCCGTGCCAGGCGCAGCGGGCGGCCGGCGTAGTCGGAGAGCGCCGCCGCGAACGGGCCGACCACCACCCGACCCTCGACGGTGCGCCCGCCGTAGAACGCGGTCCGCACCCGGCCGCCGGTGCGCACCGCAGCCGCGACGCGCCGGCCGTCGGGGAAGGTCAGCGCCAGCCGGTCGCCGGCGGCCTCGTAGTCGGGCCGAACACCGACGAGGGGCCCGTGGTGCTTGCCCTTGAACACGCGGCCGGCGGCGTCGAGGAGGTAGAAGCGCCGGTCCTCGGCGACCCCGGCCGCGGTGAGTGCGACCTCCTCGGGGTGCACGAGGCCGAGCCCCTTGACGGGCGCGATGGACAGCCGGGCGACGGTGTGCACGAGATCCACAGGGTAGCCGGGCCGGCCATACCGGCCGTCGCGGCGGCGGCTACGATCTGCGCCTTGAACACCCTGAGCGATGGACAGGTCTTCGCGCTGGCACTGGCCGGCAGCCTCGTGCCGACCCTGGCCTGGCTGTGGTTCTTCTACAGCCGGGACCGCTACGACCGGGAGCCCAAGCGTCTCGTCGCCAAGCTCTTCCTGATCGGGGCGCTGCCGGTCGGCATCCTCGCCGGCATCACCAACGTGGCCTTCGCCAGCGTCGTCGGCATCGGGGTCACCGCCGTGGTGGTCGCCCCGATCGGCGAGGAGACCCTCAAGTACCTCGGCGCGCGGCGGGGCGCCGGACGCCATCTCGCGTTCGACGAGCCGGTCGACGGCATGGTGTACGGCGCCTCCGTGGGGCTCGGCTTCGCCGCCGCCGAGAGCATCGACTACCTCACCGTGGCCTACACCGGCGGTGAGCTGTGGGGCGAGCCCTTCGGCTGCGCCGGCCTCGGGTGCTTCGCGACCGTCGCGGTGCTGCGCGGGGTGGGCACGGCGCTGGTCCACGCCCTGTGCTCGGCCATCGCCGGCTACTTCCTCGCGCGGCGCATCCTCGAGGGCGCGCCGCGGCGCGCCGCGGTCGGCGGGGTCGCGCTCGCGGCGCTGCTCCACGCGTTGTGGAACGGCACGGGACTGCTGCTCGGGTTCGGGGTGGTGGTCCTCGCCGCCGTGGTGTTCACCCGCCTGCTGCGCCGGGCCCTGGCCCGCTCGCCCCACCACGGCCGCCAGCTCCTGCCCCACGCGCCCGACACGTGGTTCCCGGCCGTCCCGCCCCCGCCGTCGTAGCCCGTCAGCGACCGGCGGCGGCATCCCCGACCAGCTCGTGGGACACCGTCAGCGTCGCGGAGCCCTGGAGGGTCTGGTGGACCACGCAGTAGCGCTCGGTGAGGGCGAGCAGGCGCGCCAGCTGGTCGGGCGTGGCGTCGGCGTCGAGCTCGAAGCGCACCCGGATGTCACGGA
This sequence comes from Egibacteraceae bacterium, assembly GCA_040905805.1. NCBI lineage: Bacteria > Bacillati > Actinomycetota > Nitriliruptoria > Egibacterales > Egibacteraceae > Egibacteraceae bacterium. Next base: position 10,765 of record JBBDQS010000016.1, read on the forward strand.
AGCCCACCGGTGCCTCCTTGCTGACCGCCAGGGTGCCCCGGAAGTCCAGGTCGCCCTCCACGTGCACGGTGCCCCCGCGCAGCGGGATCTCCAGGGCTGTGGCGACCGACGACAGCGTCACGCCGGCGCAGGCGGCCAGCGCCTCCAGGAGCATGTCACCCGAGCACAGCGACAGCCCGTCACCGCCGGTGGCGGGGTGCAGCCCGGCGCTGGCCAGGGCCGCACCGGTCTTGACCGAGCAGGTGATGCCCTCGCCCAGCACGCCCTCGGCGCGCAGGGTGACCAGTGCGGCGGCCGGCTCCCCGCGGTAGCGCTCCTTGAGCGGAGCCTGCACCGCCCGCAGCTCGTCCCGTCGCATCACCGGTCTCCGATCCCGACTCGATGTTTGAGCGTACGGCCACGGGTGCACGGCTGTCGATGGCCGCGTGCGGCGTCTTGCCGTCTTTGGCCAGCGCCAGGGGCCGGGGCCGACCGGTGTGCCCCGCTGACAGCTAAGGATGGTGATGCCTGCATGGACGACCCGCCCGGTGGCAGTGGCGCAAGCGGGGCCGGCCCCGCGGTCGCTACGCTCTCCCTGACCGGAGAGGCGGCGGTGACGCAGGACGCCCGAGACCTCGTCGCGGAGGTCCTCGCCGAAGCCGGCCTCGGGCGCCTCGTCGGGGACGCCAGCATGCTGGTGACCGAGCTCGTGACCAACGCCCTGCTGCACGGCGCACCGCCGGCGGAGCTCCGGGTGCGCATGGATCGCCGGGGCACCGCACGGCTCGAGGTGTCCGACGCGAGCCCCGCGATGCCCCTGCGCACCCGGCGGAACGACGAGGCGATGACCGGCCGCGGACTATCCGTCGTCGACGCGCTCTCCGCCCGTTGGGGCGTGCGCCTGGTCCCACCCGGCAAGATCGTCTGGGCCGAGCTCCGGACGGGGACGACCGGGCAAGCGCAGGCGACCGATCCGGAGGGGCTGGTCGGGGGATGGACCGAGCTCGAGTCCCTGGCTGGCGGGCTGGAGCCGGACGAGCCACGGTACGCCGTGCGCCTTGGTGACATCCCCACGGACCTGCTCCTGGCCGCCAAGGCACACGTCGACAACCTCGTCCGGGAGTTCGCGCTCGCGTCGGCGGGGGCCCGGAGCGGGGCGTCGGCGCCCGTCCCCGGGCACCTCGCCGAGCTGATCGAGACGGTCGTGCACCGCTTCGCCGCGCCCCGGGAGGCCATCAAGCGCCAGGCGCTGGCCAACGCGCACGCAGGGCGCAGCCACGTCCGCCTCGAGCTCATGATGCCGGCCAGCGCGGCAGACGCCGGCGAGGCCTACCTGCAGGCCCTCGACCAGGCCGACGAGTACTGCCGTGCCATGCGGCTGCTGACGCTCGAGTCACCGCCTCAGCACCGCGTGTTCCGGCGGTGGTACGTCGAAGAGCTGGTCACCCAGCTCCGCCGCGCCGCGGCGGGGCAACCGCCGCTTGCGCCGCAGACCTTCGAGCAACGCATCCTCCAGGAGATCGACACGGTGGCGGCCGCCCAGCGGACTGCCGAACGCAGCGCCCGGTTGTCCGCCATCTCCGCCACCCTGGCCTCAGCCGTCACGCCCGAGGCCGTCACCCACGCGGTGCTCCAGGACGGTGTCGAGGTGCTGCGGGCAGCGGGCGGCGCCATCCTCCTCGCGTCGTCGAGCTCGACCCTCGAGCTCCCCGGTGCGGTGGGCTACGGGGAGTCGGTGGTGGCGCAGCTGCGGTCCGAGCCCACCCACGCGGAGCTGCCGGCGGCCATGGCTCTGCGCACCGGCGACGCGGTGTGGCTCGAGTCGCGCGAGGAACGCGACCAGCGTTTCCCCGCGCTGGGCGGCATGGAACCGACCACGATGTCGATCTGCGCGGTGCCGCTCGTGGTCGGTGACCGCCGTCTGGGGGCGCTGCGGTTCAGCTTCGACGAGGCCAGGCTGTTCGACGGCGAGGAACGCGAGTTCATCCTGCAGTTCGCGGCGCAGACGGCCCAGGCGCTCGATCGCGCGCTGCTGTACGCCCACCAGGTCGACGTGTCCGGGCGCCTGCAGCGCAGCCTGCTGCCACCGCGTCTGCCCGACGTGCCGGGCATGCGCGTCGAGGCGGCGTACGAACCGGCCGGCGACGGGATCGACGTGGGTGGCGACTTCTACGACGTGTGGCAGTGCGGCGACGGACGTTGGGCCTTCGCGATCGGGGACGCGTCCGGCACCGGACCGGAAGCGGCCGCCATGACCGCGCTGGTGCGCCACACCATGCGCGCGCTCACGGTCGACCCCGCCGGCCTGGAGACGGTCCTGCGTCGGCTCAACACCGCGCTGCTCGAGGCGCAGGCAGACGCCGACGCCGATCGGTTCTGCACGGTGCTGGTGGGCCTGCTGCGGGTCGCACCGGACGGCGCGGAGATCGACCTGGTCAGCGGCGGCCATCCCGGCCCCCTTCTGGCCCGGAGCTCCGGGGAGCTCGGGTTCGTCGACCTGGGCGGGACCCTCCTGGGGCTGTTCGACACCGTGGCGGCGCTGGACCGGCGCACGCTGCGGCTGTCGCCGGGCGACGAGATCGTCCTGTACAGCGACGGGGTCATGGACACCCGCCGCGGTCGGGAGTTCTTCGGGACCGACCGTATCGCGTCCACCGTCGCCGCCGCGCGCGAGGAGCAACGGCCGACGGCGTCCGCGCTCGCCGAGGCCGTCCGCACCCACGCTCATGGCCGGGTCACCGACGACGTCGCCGTCCTCACACTGCGGTTCACGGGGTAGAAGGGCGCCTGGACGAGGGTCATGGGCCGGGTTTGCGCCGGCGAGCCCGCGGCAAGCCTGGAGGCACCACCGATCCCATCCGCCCTGCGCGTCCCAGTCGTCACCCCAGCCGCTGGGTCAGCCCGGCCGGTGGGACGCTGGAGCGTGCGCCCGTGAGTCGCGCGAGCAGCCACGTTGTGGTGCGCAGGGTCTTGAGAAGGTCGGTGCAGCAGGTTGCCGTCGGCTGTGTGGTCGTCGTGTCCCGGGGGTCAGGGGCGTGCGGCTGGAAGGCGCGTCGCGAAGCTCTGCACCGGCCGATGGTAGACAGCGCTGCCTGCAGGTCGGCGTCGATGGCCTTGCGCCGTGGGTCGTGGGCGTGTCCGTGGGGCTGGGCGAGCGCGCGTGCGCGGACGATCTGGCGGTGTGCGTGCAGCACCTCGGTGGCGAGTCGGGCGATGACCTCGGTGGAGGCCTGCTCGGTGTCCGGCTCGTGGTCCCTCATGCTCCGCAGGGCTTGCAGCTCGTCGTGCAGGCACCGCAGGACCCTGCGCTGGAGGGACTGCGCGGTGGCCAGCAGCTGTCGCGGGCTCGCGCCCGCTGGCCTGTGGTGTGCACCGGGCGGGGTGGCGGGTGCCGGGGATGGGGAGACCAGTTGCAGGGTCTGGGGCGGGTCGAGGTCGAGTTCGTTGGCGGCGGCGACGCGGACGGCCATGACGTGTCCTTCCAGGGTTCGTGAAAACCCGGGCGTTGGCCCATGACGGGTTCAGCGTGCGGCGGGGACCGTGTCGGTGTGGGGGTCAGCGACCGGCGGCACCGCCGCGGGGGGCACCTCCGGTGACGGAGCCGGGGTGGGTGCTGGGGTCGCAGCGGGACGGTAGTGGTAGTGGGTGCCGTCGAGGTCGCAGACGAACGCCTTCGTGGCCCGGTCGTGGAGGACGGGACGGTTGTGGGCCTGTGCGAGCGCGACCAGCGCGGTGATGTCGGTGAGTCCGACGACGCGTGCGGGCAGGAGCGGTTCGACGTCGGCGGAGATCACCAGGTGGGGCCAGCGGCGCATGATCCGCTCGGCCTCGTCGAGCCTGGCGGTGCGCCAGGATGCCACCAGCAGTCCGAGCAGTCCTGCGACGCAGGCGAGGGCGGCCGCCAGGGACAGCCAGCGTGCGGTGGGCACCGGTATGGCACGCCCGGCCCACGACAGGGTGGCGGGTTGGCTGCCGGGGACGGGCACCTGGCCGGCTTCCTGAGCGGTGAACGGGGCAGCGTCGCCGCTGTCGCCGCCGTCGACCGGGCGTAGCTGGGTGTCGGTCAGCTGGTAGGCAAGCGTCGGGGCGAAGCGCTCGTCGAGCGGCTGTCCGTGGATGTCACCGTCGATGTGGACCTGGGGGCGCACGGTGATCGTGATCCCGCCGGGTTCGCCGGTGGCGTCGGCCGCCGTGTCGACCAGGGACCGGATCTCGCCGAGGTCGAGGCCGCCGGTGATCTGGGCCGCGGCGCCCTCGAAGCTGCGGGAGTCGGCGAGAGGGATGGTGCGCGACCAGCCGCTGGCGTGGTCCACCGTTGCGTGCAGCGCGATGGTGCCGCGGGTGGTCGCGGGCTCCTCGGCGGTGAGCCGGTAGGCGAACCCGACCTCCAGGTCGCGAACGAGGCGCAGGAACAGGGGCTGGTCGGTGTCGATCTTGGAGGTCTCATAGACCGGTCCGGGGGCGGCGGTCGCGGTGTGGGTGAACGTCCCGTCGTGGGTGTAGGCGACCTCGCCGGCGGCCGTGGCCGGCCGGGTCCACGACACGGCGGCGAGCACTGCGAAGGCGACCAGCCCGACGAGCAGGACGACACCGAGCTGGGCGTGCGCACCGACGGCGAGGCCGCCGTGGCTGTTGCGTGCGGGTGTTGTTCTCACAGGCCGTGTCCTCCTTCTCGCGGCGGTTGCGCCGGCGGCGGCCAGGACCGCGAGCACGGCCAGGACCATCGCGGCGGGGTGGGCGCGCAGCCAGCGGGCGGGCACGCCGATCGTTGGCAGGTGCACCCAGGCGGTGCCGAGCAGCTCGTCGGTGCGGGGACGTTCGGGGTCCAGCCAGGCGTTGTTGTCGCCGCTGAGCACGAACGCGTCACCGTCGGTGTCCACGATGCGGTGCAACACGACCTGGCCCAGCGTCGGGCTGCGGTACGCGGCGATGTCGCCGACCGCATACCGGTCGGCCTGGCGCACGACGACCACGTCGCCGCTGCGGTAGGTCGGCTCCATGCTGTTGCCATGGGTGATGACCACGGTCAGCGCACCGGGGAGGCCGGTGAGCACCACCACGGCCGCGGTGCTCACCGCGACGCCGAGCGCCAGCGTGACCAGCCGGGGGCGTCTCATGGCTGCTCCTGGTTTCGCGGACCGGAAGGGGAAGCGGCTCGGGCGGCCGTCAGACGACCACCCGAGCCTGCTGTGGAGCGACGCGTTAGCTGGCGGTGACGCTGACGCCGACCGTGTCGGCGGTGTCGGTCGACTGGGCCAGCGAGGTGCAATTGACGGTGGTTTCCGTGGTCCCGTCATAGGTGCCGGCGGCACAGGTAGTGGCGGCACCACCGAAGTTGATCGACACGGTGTCAGCCGAGTGGTCGCCGCTGAACACCAGTGCCGCGTCGGTGATGGTCGCTCCGGTGCCGTCCAAGGTGAAGTCCAGCGAGGTGAGGGTGGCGCCGGAAACGGTGACCTCGCCGTAGCCGGCGGTCTCGGTCACACCGGTGGTGGTCACCGAGGCGGTGAACGCGGTCGTGGCGAACAGCAGGGCGGCCGCGGTGGCCAGTGCGACGACGAGCGGGCGGTTGAACGTACGGGTAGCGGTCATTGTATGCAGATCCTTTGCGTCGTAGCCCGGACCCAACTGGTCCCACGGCTGTGCGGATACCGCTCTAAGCGGCGGCGATTGGTGGCGGCTGTGTGTGCCGACTTCCTATGCCTCGGGCGCCTCCAAACAGACCTGAGCGTCGAAACCCATAAAAACAATAAAACGCTTAAACGGGGGCCCCCGCCGTCCCCCGCACGGGGGCAGGTGCGCAAGGCGCCGATCACCGTTCAGCTCGTACGTGGGTGATCGGGAATTGCCGCAGGGTGTGGGCAATGCTGCCTCGGCCGGATAGCTCGAGTTGTTGGCCGGTTGGTAGTGTGCCGGCCACGGAAACGGGTACCTCAGCCAGCACATGAACGGAAGCCCATGGCGTTGAGGAAGCTCCTCCAGCAGTGGCCGGTGGTGCGGCAGCTGACCGGTCCGGACAGGCTGGGCATGGGCGCGGCCGCGCAATCGTCGCGGCGGCCGGTGGCGCGCACGGAGGAAGCCGACCGGGTGGTCGACTCGATCTGCCCGTTCTGCGCGGTCGGCTGCGGGCAGCGGGTCTCCGTCAAGGACGGCGAGATCACCCACATCGAGGGCAACCCCGACTCGCCGATCTCGCGGGGACGGCTGTGCCCGCGGGGGTCGTCGAGCCTCGAGCTCGTCGCCGGCCCCGCACGCGAGACCCGCATCAAGTACCGGCGCCCGGGCGGAACCGCGTGGGAGGAGCTCGACGGCGACACCGCGATCGACATGATCGCGGACCGGGTGATCGCCTCGCGGGAGCGCACCTGGGAGGACCGCACCGCTGCCGGCCACCCGCTCAACCGCACGCGGGGGATCGCGAGCCTCGGCGGCGCGGCCCTGGACAACGAAGAGAACTACCTCATGAAGAAGCTCTTCACCGCGCTCGGCGCGATCCAGATCGAGAACCAGGCCCGCATCTGACACAGCTCCACCGTCCCCGGTCTGGGGACCTCGTTCGGCCGGGGCGGGGCCACCGGCTACCAGCAGGATCTCGCGAACAGCGACTGCGTCGTGATCATGGGCTCGAACATGGCGGAGAACCACCCGGTCGGGTTCCAGTGGGTGGTCGAGGGGCAGCGCAACGGCGCGCGGATCTAGCACGTCGACCCGCGGTTCACGCGCACGAGCGCGCTCGCGGACGCCTACGTGCCGCTGCGCGCCGGCACCGACATCGCCTTCCTCGGCGGGATCATCCACCAGATCCTCGAACGCGGGGCCGACTTCCGCGAGTACGTGCTGCCGTACATGAACGCCTCGCACATCATCAACGCCGACGTCGGCCTGCCCGAGGACCTCGCCGGCGTGTTCAGCGGCTTCGACGACGAGTCGGCCCAGTACGACGACCGGTCCTGGCAGTACGCGGGGGACGGGGTGGCGACCGTCGCCGCGGCCGGCAGGCGCGGCCGCGACCTGCCCCGCGACGAGGCCGATGCCGAGCCCGACCACGGGCAGGAGGGGGGCGAGGCCTTCGAGGGCGGCAGCATCGCCAACGCCGCGCACGTCGAGCGCGACGAGACGCTCCGCCACCCCCGCTGCGTCTACCAGCTGCTCAAGCGCCACTACGCCCGCTACACCCCCGAGTTCGTGGCCGAGACGTGCGGGGTGAGCACGGAGCTCTTCGGCAGGGTCGTCGACGACCTCATCGCGAACTCCGGCCCCGAGCGCACGGCGATGATTGTCTACTCGGTCGGCTGGACCCAGCACACGACCGGCGTGCAGAACATCCGCGCCGCGTCGATCATCCAGCTGCTGCTCGGCAACATGGGCCGCCCCGGCGGGGGGATCCTCGCGCTGCGGGGCCACGCGAGCATCCAGGGCTCCACCGACATCCCGACGCTCTACGACCTGCTCCCGGGCTACCTGCCGATGCCGACCGGCGACGGGCACCCCGACCTGCAGACCTACGCACGCCGCACGACCGCGCAGCAGGGCTACTGGTCGGAGGCCCGCGCCTACCTGGTGAGCCTGCTGAAGGCGTGGTGGGGCGAGGCCGCCACGGCCGACAACGACTTCTGCTTCGACTACCTGCCGCGCATCAGCGGCGACCACTCCACGTACACGACGACGTTCGCCATGCTCGAGGGCAAGGTCGAGGGCTTCTTCCTGTGGGGGCAGAACCCGGCGGTGGGCTCCTCCCACGGGCGGCTGCACCGCCTGGCGATGGCGCAGCTCGACTGGCTCGTGGTGCGCGACCTCGTCGAGATCGAGAGCGCGACGTTCTGGCGCGACAGCCCCGAGGTCGAGAACGGCGAGATCGTCCCCGAGCACTGCCGGACCGAGGTGTTCTTCCTGCCTTCGGCCGCCCACGTCGAGAAGGACGGCACGTTCACCAACACCCAGCGTCTCTTGCAGTGGCACGACAAGGCCCGCGAGGCTCCCGGGGAGGCCATCAGCGACCTGTCGTTCGCCTACCACCTCGGCCGGCGCATCCGCGAGAAGCTCCTCGCCGACCCGGCCGCGGCGGCAGACCGCAAGAACCGCCCGCTGCTCGACCTGACGTGGGACTACCCGACGCAGGGCCCCAAGGACGAGGTCGACGCCGACGCGGTCCTGCGCGAGATCAACGGGTGGGACGCCGAGGGCAACCCCCTCGGGCTCTACACGGCGCTGCAGGGCGACGGCTCGACGACGTGCGGCTGCTGGATCTACTGCGGCTGCTACGCCGAAGGCGTCAACCAGACCCGCCGGCGCACGCCCGGCTACGAGCAGGACAGCTACGCCCTGCAGTGGGCGTGGGCGTGGCCCGACAACCGGCGGATCCTCTACAACCGCGCGTCGGCGGACCCCGATGGCAACCCGTGGTCGCAGCGCAAGAAGCTCGTGTGGTGGGACGCCGAGCAGGGCGCGTGGACCGGCCTGGACAAGCCAGACTTCGTGCCCGACCTCGCGCCGCACACGACGCCCCCGGACGGCGCGACCGGCGTCGCCGCCATCGCGGGCAACGACGCGTTCGTCATGCAGGCCGACGGCAAGGGGTGGCTGTGGGCGCCCGCGGGCCTGGCCGACGGCCCGCTGCCGGCCCACTACGAGCCGCACGAGTCGCCCGTCGCCAACCCCCTGTGGGCCCAGGCCGGGGGCGCTGCGGACCGCCGGGGTCAGGCCAACCCGGCCCGCCTGCGGCCCGCGCACCCGATCAACCCCGACAACCCCGGGTCGGACGGCAGCGCCCCGGCGGACAACCCCTACCCGCACGTGCTCACGACCTACCGGATCGCCGAGCACCACACCGCCGGGGGCATGAGCCGCTTCCAGCAGCGCCTGTCCGAGCTCGCGCCCGAGCTGTACTGCGAGGTCGACCGCACGCTGGCCCACCGGGTGGGCCTGGAGCACGGCGGGTGGGCCACCGTCGTCACGAGCCGCTCGGCGATCGAGGCGCGCGTCATGGTCACCGACCGCCTGAAGCCCTGGCGGGTGCAGGGCCGGGCCGTGCACCAGGTGGGCCTGCCCTACCACTACGGACCCGGCGGCCTCGCCAGCGGCGACAGCGCGAACGACCTGCTGCCGATCGCGATGGACCCCAACGTCCACATCGGCGAGTTCAAGGTCGCCACCTGCGACATCGTTCCCGGCCGCCGGCCGCGGGGGCCGGCGCTGCGCGCGTTCGTGGAGGCGCACGCCGAGGGTCGCCGATGACCCACAGCGCGCACGGCGGTGACCGGCTCACCCTCGACGGCGGGCCGAAGCCGGGGACGGCGGGGGTGCGGTTCGGGTTCTTCACCGACACGTCGGTGTGCATCGGCTGCAAGGCCTGTGAGGTCGCCTGCAAGGTGTGGAACGGCGTCCCGGCGACGCAGACGGCGTTCACCGGCCACTCCCTCGACAACACCGGGGCGCTCGGCGCCGACGCCTGGCGCCATGTGGCGTTCATCGAGCAGGACGGCGTCGTCGGCCGCGACCCCGTGGGCCGCACGCAAGCAGCCGAAGGCGGTCGTGCACCAGGCCGCACGCAAGCAGCCGAAGGCGGTCGTGCACCAGGCCGCACGCAAGCAGCCGAAGGCGGTCGTGCACCAGGACTCGAGTGGTTCGGGGACGACCCGGGGCTGCCCGAGGGGGCGCACGGCGGGGGCGTCGCGGCGCCGGCCATCCCCGTCTTCCACGGGGCGGAGGCGGCACCGCAGGACCAGGCGTTCCGCTGGCTGATGAGCTCCGACGTCTGCAAGCACTGCACCTCGGCGGCGTGCCTGGAGGTCTGCCCGACCGGGGCGATCTTCACCACCGAGTTCTCGACCGTCGTCGTGCAGGACGACGTCTGCAACGGCTGCGGCTACTGCGTGACCGCCTGCCCCTACGGGGTGATCGAACGTCGGGCGGCCGACGGCGGTGCGTACAAGTGCACCCTCTGCTACGACCGGATGCGGGCGAGCCTGCAACCGGCGTGCGCGAAGGCGTGCCCGACCGACTCGATCCAGTTCGGCCCGCTCGACGAGCTGCGTGCCCGCGCGGCCGATCGGCTCGACGAGGTGCTCGAGGCGGGGCAGCCGACGGCGCAGCTGTACGGCGCCGATCCCGACGACGGCGTCGGCGGCAACGGGGCGTTCTTCCTGCTGCTCGACGATCCCGAGGTCTACCGCCTGCCGCCGGACCCGGTCACGCCGACGCGCAACATCGCTGCGATGTGGAAGGTCGCGGGGGCGGTCGCCGGCGCCCTCGCCGCCGGCGTCGTGGCCGCATTCGCGGGCGAGGTGCGCCGGTGACGACCGGCGCGCACGGCCGGGCTCCCGTCGACGGCGAGGTGCGGACCTACTACGGGGCCCCGGTCCTCAAGGAGCCGGAGTGGACCTGGGAGGTCCCCTGGTACCTGTTCGCCGGCGGGCTGGCGGGCACGTCGTCGGTCCTGGCAGCCACGGCGGCGCTGCGGGGCAACCCGGCCCTGGCGCGCGCGGCGCGGCTGGTCGCCGCTGCCGGCGCCGCCGTCAGCCCCCCGCTGCTGATCGCCGACCTCGGGCGACCGGCGCGGTTCCTCAACATGCTTCGGGTCTTCAAGCCGACCTCGGCGATGAGCGTCGGCAGCTGGATCCTCGCCGGCTACTCGCCGGCATCGATCACCGCCGCGAGCCTGGACGTCACCGGCCGGGCACCCCGGCTCAGGCGCATCGCCGACACCGCCGCGGCGCTCCTCGGGCCGGCGATGTCCACCTACACCGCGGTGCTCGTCGCCGACTCGTCGGTGCCGGTGTGGCACGAGGCGCGCAACGAGCTGCCGTTCGTCTTCGCCGGCAGCGGCGCGGCCGCGGCGGGTGCGGCGTGCGTGCTGGTCGCGAGCCCCGACACGACGGCGCCCGCCCGGCGGCTGGCCGTCGGCGGGGCGACCGTCGAGCTCGTCGCCGGCGAGGTCATGCTCCGCCGCCTCGGCGAGACGGGCGAGGTCTACGACACCGGCCGCGCCGGTGCGTTCTCGAAGGCGGCCAAGGCGTGCACGGCCGTCGGCGCAGCGCTCGTCGCGCTCGGCGGAGGGCGGCACACCGCCATCGCCCGTGCCGGAGCGGTGGCCGTGCTGGCCGGCAGCGTCTGCCAGCGGTGGGCGGTGTACACGGCCGGCTTCGCCTCCGCGGCCGACCCCAAGTACGTTGTGAAGCCGCAGCGCGAGCGGCTGCGGAGCGGGCAGGGGCACCGCGACGACGCCGCGGTCCGTCGCCGGTAGCTGCCTGTCGAGCGGCGCTTCCCGGCGTCGGTCCTGGCGCTGGGCGATCGCTTGGGCGAGCGCCTGCTTGTCCATCCCCGACCGGCCCGGCACGTCGAGGTCGCGGGCACGCTCGGAGAGCTCGTCCTTGGTATGGCCCCGCAGGTCGACCCCGCCGGCGGTCTCGCCCCCTCGCGGGCGCGCGGATGGGCGGCACGCTCGTCCGAGGGTCCCTGGGCCGCCTTGGGCTCCCAGTGGTCACCGCCCGCCACCACCTGCGGTGGCAGCACGACGACCGGGCAGGCCGACCGGCGCGCGCACTGCTTGCTGACCGACCCGATCAGGAACCCCTTCACCCCCGAGCGCCCGTGTGCGCCGAGCACGAGCAGACACGCTCCCGCCGACAGACGGGCCAGGGCGTTCGCGGGACGGGGATCGCGGACGACGACGGCTTCGACGTCTACGCCAGCAGCGCGCCCCCAGGCGACGAATCGGGCAAGGTAGCGGGTGGCGGCCTCCTCAAGTTCGGCGATCGAGGACGTCGGCAGCGTATGCGCCGGATCCGCGTGCACCGGCACGCTGGGAGCATCAACAGCGTGCACAGCCCGCAGGCTGGCCCCTCGCACCGCCGCCTCCGTCACGGCCCAGGCGAAGGCACGCACCGACTCGGTCGTACCGTCGAGCCCGACGACGATCACGTCCGGATGCTGGTTGACGTCCATGCCAGCACGGTACGGCGCCTTCCATGCTGCCGCGTGAGGCGATGGTCCCGGCACCGGGGGGCCAAGTGGCCCATTGCCGCTACGGACGTCTTGCGGATGGACTGCGCCGTTTCCCTGCGAGCGCGGGATTCTTGCACGCTGTGCACGGAGACGTGCGTCCTGCCTCGACGACCGAAGACCCAGGAACTTCGGTTCCGAGAGTCATCGGGACTAGAGGCCCGGGCGGGCAGCCAATGGTCCCTCCCTCGTGGCCCGGGGCGGTGCCACGCTGTCCTTGCTCGACCACGAGAGGCGGTAAGCGGGATGGATCTCACCAATCGCGGGGGCCCTCATGACGCGCGTCCGGTTCACCGGCTCGTTGACGCGGGCGGCACCGTCCGTGACGCCAGCGCGACAGGAGGCCCTCCGGTGACCATGACCGCCACGACCACGGGTGTCCGCCGCTCCGGCGCGGAGCGGGCCCTGTTCGGACTCCTGCTCTTCCATGGTGCCGGCGCGGTGCTTGGCGGGGTGATGCTGTTCATCCAAGCCGCGGCCGGCGACGCGGGGTCCGCGACCGGCTGCGCCGCTGACGATCAGCCGGCGAGCTCTGCCAGCGCGGCGTCGATGCGCTCGGCCGCGGCGTCGGCCACCGGCTGCAGCGCGTCGCGGTCGGGGATGGTGACCATCACCTGGGGGTCGAGCGCCTCCACGATCGTTCCGTCCTCGCCGCCGCGTACCACGACGGTGCACGGCAGCAGCAGCCCGATCGACCGGTCGACGCCGAGTGCCTGATGGGCGAGCTGGGGGTTGCACACGCCGAGGATGGTGTAGGGCTCCATGTCCTCCCCCAGCTTTTCGGCCAGGGTGGCCTGGACGTCGATCTCGGTCAGGGTGCCGAAGCCGTGGGTCTGGAAAACGGCCTTGACCCTCTCGACGGCCTCGTCGACGGGCAGGTCGACGCGGATGTGGTTGCCGTAGCTCATGCTGCCTCCTTGGAGGTGACGGTGGGCAGGTCGGCGGCCGTCCAGGCGCTCATGCCGCCGAGGACGTTGACGACGTCGGGTTGGCCGCTGCGGGCGATGAGGCTCGCCGAGACCGAGGAGCGGTAGCCGCTGCCACAGACCACCGCCAGCGGGCCGTCGGGGACCTCGCCGAGCCGTGCGGGCAGCTCCGCGCCGGTGATGAACGTGGCGCCCTCGATGTGGCCCGGAGGCCCATTCCGCCGGTTGACGCACGTCGAGCACGTGGACGTGCCCGAGTCGTTCGGCCAGCACCCCCGAAGGCCTCGGGCTGGCGGGCGTCCAGGATCACCGCGTCGGCAGCCCGGGCGGCCTCCTCGAAATCCGTCGGGTGCAGCGCCGGGGGCTCTGGTAGGTCGCCCAGCAGAGCGACGCCGTCCAGGTTCTGGGCGCGCATGCGCCGCCAGTACGGGGGGACAGCCGGCAGGTTGTCGAGGCGGATGCACTCGCGGACGAACTCGCCCTTGCTGTCGACCTCGGCGAGGATCGCGTTCGTCCGGCGCTCGTAGCCGATGGTGGTCGACAGGCGGCTGCCGATGTTCCCGCCGCACAGCGATCCGGCGACGTGGGTGGGCCAGACCTCGACGTGGTCGGGCAGGGGCAGGATCTTCGTCTGGACCGTGTGGCAGAAGGCGCGGGCAGCGTCCAGGTACACGCCGACGTCGCGGCGCGGGTCGAGGACAAGAGCCTGGCCGGTGGCGTCGTCGCCGACAAGGTAGGACGCGTGGCCGAGGGCCTCGAGGTGGACCTGGTGGAAGAACATCTCAGACCACCCTTCCCGCTCCGCCGTCCTGCGAGACGAGCGCCAAGCCACTGCGCGTCCACGCCGGGAGGCCGCCGTCGATGTGGCCGGCGCGCCACTCGTCGGGCTCGCGGACGTCGAGGAAGTCGCCGTCTCGTCGCTCCCCCATCTGGTGCGGCGTGATCGGCGGGCTCGCGCGCTTACCGAACATGTTTCCTCCTATCGGATCGGCAGACGGGCTCACAGCTCGGCGGTGGTGAGCATCGCACGGCAGAGAGCTGCTTCCGACTGTCGGTCCGGCGATTCACGTCTCAAACCAGCTTCAGGAAGAGCCGCTCGAGCTCGTCGGTGCTGTAGCCCGCCGCCCTCGCCGACTCCTCGTCCGCGGCGCAATGGCGCAGGCCCGTGGCCAGGAGCGTGAACCCCACCTGGTCGAGCGCACGCGACGCGGCCGAGATCCCGTCGAAGATGGCCTGCGCCGTCATGCCCCAGGACGGCGGTCGCGAGTGGAAGCAGGGCGCTCGGCCCGCAGCTTCTTGTGCAGCTCGCTGACGACGACCACGGTCGCGGCGACGGGGAGCATCCTCAGCCAGGTCCGTTGGTCCAGGGGTTCGATGCGGAGCACCAGCTGCGTGGGCCCCCAGTGCATGGCGGCGACGTGGATGGCCACCGCCCCAAGCGTGGCGACCAGCAGGAAGCGGTTGCCCAGCGGGGACATCCGAAACAGCGACTGGCGCTCCGACCGGGCGTTGTAGACGTGGAAGGCCATGGCGATGACGAGCGTGGTGAGGGCGGCGGTCCGTGCCCGCTCGACCGGAGCGCCCGACTGCAGCGTCAACCAGAACAGCAGGAGCGCGCCCACGGCCATCGTCGTCCCGGTGAAGAGGGTGCGCTCCCACAGCAGCCGCGAGACCACCGGCTCGTCGTGACGACGCGGCGCGCGGTCCAAGACGCCCTTCTCCCCCGGCTCGAAGGCCAGGGCCACGTCCTGCAGCCCGTTCGTGACCACGTTCAACCACAGCAGCTGGGCAGGCAGGAAGGGCAGCGGCAGGCCGACGGCCAGCGCGTAGAGGATCGCCGCGATCGACGCCACGCCAGTGGACAGCAGGAAGTAGGTGACCTTGCGGATGTTGTCGAAGACGACGCGGCCCTGCTCGACGGCGTGGTAGATGCTGACGAAGTTGTCGTCGGCCAGAACCATGTCGCCGGCTTCCCTTGCCACGTCCGTGCCGCTGCGGCCCATGGCCACGCCGATGTGGGCGGCTTTGAGGGCCGGTCCGTCGTTGACCCCGTCGCCGGTGACCGCGACCACCTCGCCGTGGTCACGGAGGGCCTCCACGATCCGCAGCTTGTGCGCGGGGCTGACCCGTGCGAACAGCTGGACCGTGAGGACCCGGGCACGGAGCTCCTCGGCGGTCATGGCGTCGAGCTGCACACCGGTCACCACCTCGGCATCGGGGTCGTCGACGAGCCCGAGGTCGTAGCCGACGGCTCTGGCCGTGGCGGCGTGGTCGCCGGTGATCATGAGGATCCGCAGCCCGGCACGCTTGCATCCCTCGATCGCGTCGCGGACGCCGGGCCGGGGCGGGTCGAGCATGCCGACGAGGCCGAGGAACACGAGCCCGTCGGGATGCGGCGGGTCATGGCGGTCTACCGGACCCCGCACCGGCCGGAAGCCCATGGCCAGGACCCGCAGCCCCTGGGCGGCGAGGGCGCCGGCCGCTTCGAGGACGCGCTCGGCGTCCAGGGGCACGTCCCCGTCGGGACCGCGCATGGTCGCGGACAGCTCCAGAACCCGTTCCGGGGCGCCCTTGACGAACATCCCCAGCCCGCCGTCGTGCCAGCGGATGCACGAGGAGTAGCGCAGCTCCGGCTCGAAAGGCACCTCGGCGACGACAGGAGACGCCTGCCGCGCGGTGACGGGTTCGATCCCTGAACGTGCGGCCGCGACGAGCAGCGCGGCCTCGGTGGGATCCCCGCGGGTGAGCGGTTCGTCCCCGTCCCAGCCGAGCAGCTCTGCCTCGTTGGTCAGCACACCGGCGAGCAGAGCCAGACGCACCTGCTCAGACGGCGGCTGCTCGGGGGGGTGGGGGTGAAGCACGTCGGGAACCCAGATGTGCTGCACGGTCATGCGGTTCTGCGTGAGCG
This sequence comes from Egibacteraceae bacterium, assembly GCA_040905805.1. NCBI lineage: Bacteria > Bacillati > Actinomycetota > Nitriliruptoria > Egibacterales > Egibacteraceae > Egibacteraceae bacterium. The sequence goes on from JBBDQS010000016.1 coordinate 26,578, forward strand.
TGCCGGTCTTGTCCGAGCCGATGGTGTTGGTGCTGCCCAGCGTCTCCACGGCAGGAAGGCTGCGGATGATGGCGTTGCGCTGTGCCATGCGCCGGACCCCGAGCGCGAGCGCGACGGTGAGCGCGACCGGCAAGCCCTCGGGTACGACCGCCACCGCGAGCGCCACAGCGGTGAGGAAGATCTGCGCGGCAGGCTCGCCCACGGCGAGGCCCACCACGAACGTCAGGGCGGCTGAGGCCAGGACGACGGCCGCCACGAGGTTGGCGAACCGGTGCATCCGGCGGGTGAGGGGGCTCTCGGGCTGCTCGGCGCCACGGATCTGGTGGGCGATCCTGCCGAGCTCGGTGCCGGAGCCGGTCGCCACGACCAGGCCGCGCCCCCGGCCGCTGGTCACCACCGTGCCCATGTGTGCCATGCACGTCCGGTCCGCCGGCACCGTCGCGGGCGCGGTGGGGGTGATCCGCTTGGAGGCAGGCAGGGACTCACCGGTGAACAGGGACTCGTCGATCTGCAGGGTCCGGGCGGCGGTCAGCCGCAGGTCGGCGGGCACGCGGGTGCCCGACTCGAGCAGCACCACGTCCCCGGGGACCAGCTCCCGGCTGTCGACGTCCTGCTCCGCGCCGCCCCTGACGACCCGCGAGCGCGGGGCCGCGAGCTCCAGCAGGGCACGCACCGAGCGGTCGGCCTTGTGCTCCTGGAAGAAGCCGACGACGGCGTTGAGGACCAGCACCGCCACGATCACGCCGGTGTCCAGGTACTCCCCGATGGCGAGCGTGACCACGGCGGCGACCAGGAGGATGGTGATGAGCGGGCTCGCGAACTGCCGCAGCAGGATGCTGAGCCGGCTGGGAGGCTCGTCCTGGCCCAGCTCGTTGGGTCCGTGGAGCGCCCGTCGCCGCCCGACCTCCTCGGCAGACAAACCGAGGTCGCGGTCAGACACCAGCTGCGCGACAGCCGCGTCAACCTCCAGCGCATGCCAGCCGGCCGCGTCGGTGCCCTCTCCTGGGGGCGCCACAGTGGCCAGCCGGTCAGCCACGACGTTCGTCGCTGACCGCGGCGCGAGACCCCGCTGACCCGTCGGCTCTCATCACGATGCCGGCCATGTGCGCTCCTCCTGTCGTTTCACACCTCGCGATCCAGCCCCCAGATAAGCGCGGGCGCGGGTGGTCCAGCAGGGTCGCTCGGCCCGGCCTGGGGGGCCGGTCGTCCCTTCATCCGGCCGCCGTGGATCACGGGACCTCCGGCGAGAACGCAGGGCCGAAGGGCACTCAGGGTCCGGACCTGTCCCGTGGCGGCGCCTGCCGCCCCGTTCGCCGATCGAGCGGACATCCTCGAGGCCCACCGGGCGAACGTGGACTGCGCCGTGTGTTCGAGATCGTCGCGGGCTTCGGGGACGAGACGTAGCGACCCGATGTGCCCGTGCGTCGCGACCAGGTCACGTCGTTCCTGGTCCGCACGGCTGGAGGCGACGCAGATCGTGCGAGGTGGCCCGCTCGCCCGCAGCCAGTATCTGAAGTCCGGGCGGGGGGCGGCCTGTCGGGACCGAGCCGCCCACATCACACAGGCGGCGGACCGTGGGCTCGTGCACGGCTTCGACGACGGGACGTTCCGCCCGGCTGCACGCACATGTCATGATCACATGGCGTCGTTCATGACCCGCCTGCTGCACCTGCTCGCCGCGCCCGTGGGGTCGACATCACGGATCAGACGGCCGAGACGGTCACGGTGGCCATCACCGTGAGCGCCACCGTGTACACGCAGTACGGCACGCCCATCAGCCCCTCCCTGTGCCCGCCGCCCGGGGGTCTTCGTCGCCACCCAGAGTCGGTGGATCCAGCGAGTCGGCTCGGCACCGCACCGGGTCGACGTCGACACGCTGGTCGAGGTGCGAGCCGGCAGGGGCGTGGTCCCCGTGCTGTTCAGACCTCAGGATGTTCGAGCCGGTGGGCCGCCGGTCCGGTGATGCGGCGGCCGGTGATCTCCAGAGGCGAGATCCGGACGTAGTGGTCGCGTGGTCCCGGAGCCCACGGGCGCAGCGGAAGCTCACGCAGGACGCGCAGCTCATCCGGTTGCCACACCTCTTCCGCCTTGCCGCGCACAACGACGCTCCAGCCGGTGTGGTACTCGTGGTCGGCGTCGTCGACCTCGAAGGCGACGTTCGCGAGGTGGATGAGGTCGAGCAGGCCACCGTAGTCGGTGCGGAAGACGATGATGCCCTCGTGGAGGCGGTAGTTGACGGGGCGCACGTGCGGTTCCCCGTCGACGACGAAGGCGACGCGACCGAGGTAGCGGCTTCCCAGCAGGCGCAGGCACTCGTCGACCGACAGGGTCTCCAGCCGTAGCGTCATGGGAACGGTCATGTCTGCCTCCTCGTTGCCGCGGCCTTGCGGCTCTCCACGCCACGATGGCTCAGGCGACGCAGGCCGGCGAGGGTCACAGGTCCCGCCGTCACGGGGCTGATCGGCCCCTGCTCGCCCCCGAACCCTCTAGCCGGCGTCACCCGGTTCACGGCGAGTCCGATGCCCGGCGAGGTAGGCGGCCGCCTCGGCACGGCGGGCGACTTCCAGCTTGGCCAGGATCGTGGAAACGTAGTTCTTGACCGTCTTCCACACCCGGTAGCCCTGCGCAGCCAGCTCGTCAGCCAGGCGGATGCGGTTGGCCGCCCCGGGGTCGATCACCAGGGCGCTCGGAAAACCCGGTGCGCGCCCCGGCCGGGCGTCCCCGGGCCCGAGCGGCTGGCTGGGGTCGGGGTTCCAGCACCGCGTCCCACGTGGGAGGGGTGACCAGGGGCCGGCGGCGCGACCGGGTCCTCGTCGATCACCGCGCCCAGCAGGTCGGTGGTCGTGGCGATGCCCACCAGCCGGCCGTCCTCGAGGACGGCAAGCGCGGAGATGTGTTCGCGCCGGAGCATGGCTGCGGCTGCGGCCGCGGTCGTGCTCGCTGCCACCGAGACGACCGGGGCGGACATGACGTCTTCGACACGCCGGTGACGCCCGTCGGCGAAGTCCGAGTGCAGCCGGTTGAGACCGTCGACGAGCTCGCGGTCCCGCAGCAGCACGTCGCGGTCGCTGACCATGCCGACGACCGTGTCGTCGTCGACCACCGGTACGTGCCGGATGCCAGAGACACGGAGGAGGCGGCGAACCTCCATCACCGACGTCCCCGGTGTCACGGTGATCGGCTGGCGCGTCATGAGGTCGCGTACGAACACGGTCATCGGAGGCCTTCTTCGTGTCGGGGGTTCATATCGTCGGCGTGGCCAGGGGCGTCACGTCGTCGACCTGCCAGGTCAGCTCGTCGGCGTCGACGTTCATGACCCCATCGACGGCGCTCACGCCGGTGACCAAAGGGTGGATGCGGCTCAGACGCGACACCGTGCCGCTGAGGGCGACCGCGCCCCACTCCACGGCCACGGCGACACCCGGTTCGCCCAGACGTTCGACCCGGGCCTGCACGGCGTGGCGGATGGCGTCGTCGCTACGCAGCAGCGCACGCAGGACGTCATGGCGGGTCACGATCCCGGCGATGCGGCTGCTCTCCAGCACAACCAGGCGGGCGACGTCGCGGTCGAGCAGCTCGCGCGCGGCGTCGCGCAGCCGCGCGTCCGCCGCGGTCACGTGCGCCGGTCGGGAGCAGGCCTCGCCGACGGTACGCGCCTCGCGGTGGCGCCAGGCCTCCTGGACGCCCCGTCCGAACCCGTAGCGCGGCCGTGCCTCCTTCACCAACAAGTCGGCCTCGCTCAGAACGCCGACGAGCGCGCCGTGCTGGTCGACCACGGGCGCCCCGCCGATGTCGAAGTTGAACAGCAGCAAGGCCGCGGTCCGCAAAGGCTGGTCGTCGCCCAGCACCAGCGGATCGGAGGTCATGACGTCGGCGACCCGCATGGACGCGTCTGCCTCCGGCACTGGCTGGTCGATGGCTTCGGTCTCGGCCAGGGCCCGGGTCAGGCCCTGGAGGAGGGTGTCAGCCGTTCCTTCGGCCACCCCGCCAAGAATGGCACGATCGACCACAGCGCCGACGACGTTGGCGGGCGCTTCGTAGGACCCCACGATCGTCAATTGGGCCCGGGCGTGATCGAGCGGTTCGAGCTCGATCGTGCCGTCGAAGGTTGGAAACGCGTGACGTCCGGGGTCGGCGGCCCAGGTGACCGGTACCCGTAGCCGGGTGCCGCTCGTGGTGGCCACGCCCGTGGTCACGCGCACGAGCTTGTGCAGGTCGGCACCCAGGATCTCGGCTGGTAGCCGTACCCGAAACGAGCCGTCGCCTGCCGGCGGTGCGGAAGGGCTGCCCGTTCCGGCGACGAGCAGGCCCCGCAGGTCTGCGCGCAGCCGCGTTGCCAGGCTCCGGGGTTCCCCCGCCACCGTGCGATACCGGTACAACCAGCGCTTCATGATCGGGCTCCCGGTGGGTTCTCGTCGTCGTGTCCCCACCGTGCCGCCCCGGGCCCACGATGGGCAGAGCCGGAGGGCACGGCGCGTCAGGGCTGTTCGGCCGGTGCGACGGGGGGACGTTCGGCCCGGGCGGGTGCGCCGGCGCAGGCACAGAGTGGGATTCGGCAGCGGTGAACCGCCACCGCGTCGAGACAGGAAAGGGAGGGCGCGATGCGCGTGCGCGACTGGATGAACGGCGACCCGATCGTGGTGTCCCCCGACACCGAGGTACGGGAAGCCCGCCGGACCCTGCATCTCAACGGCGTTCGCCACCTGCCGGTGGTCGACGGCGACCGGCTCGTCGGCATCGTCAGCGACCGTGACATCCGCATCGACGACCGTTCGCTGCGCCGCCTGGCAGCGCTCGAGCGTCTCGACGAGGCGCTGGGCGAGGACAAACCCGTGGAGGCGGTCATGACATCGGACCCCTACACCATCGGGCCGGACGAGCCCATCGAGGCCGCCGCGCGGCTGCTGCTGTCGCGGCGGGTCAGCGCCCTGCCGGTCGTGGAGGACGACGATGCGGACGCGCTGGTCGGCATCATCACCACCACCGACTGCCTGCTGGCGCTGCTCGCGCCCGACCCTGCCGCCGGCGCGGACCGGTCGGGCTCACCCAAACCGGGCAGCTCGTCGACGCCGCTCACCTCGTCTGTCTCGGCGCGTCTCCAGGACGACACCGAGACCTCGGGACCGCACCGCCTCGCGAGGCAGTGAGGCCGGCGGCGGAGCGATCGACGGGAGTCGGTGGCTGTCCTGCGGACCCTTGGTCCTTCCGGTACAGGTCCGAAGGGGCCCGGGGGCCCGGCCGCCCGCACGCGATGCATGAGACAGTCACGTCGAGACCTCGCGGTCCGCATGAGGCGCAGAACGGCACCGGTGACGATGCGCTCCATGGGGCATCAACACACGCCGTCGTGCAGCGGGAATCACCAGCAACCTGGATGGCCATCCCGGTTGCCCCCCGGCGCGTGGCAGATTGGGCGTCCCTCGACGACGATGGACGCGCATGCCCCGCCACCTCACCCTGCTCGTGGCCCTCCTCGCGGTCGGCCTCACCCTCACCACGTGCGGGGGCGGCCCACCTGCGCAGGACACCGGCGAGCCGTCTCCACCTCCCACCGCGCAGGACCCCCGCACCAGCACGCCCGCTCCGACGGCCGAGCCGGATCCGCCCCCCGAGCCACCGCCCCCGCCATCCCCCCCACCCCCGCCCGAGCCGGTGGTGCAGCCAGCGGCCCCGGTGCGGGGCGCGTGGGTGCACCTGTTCGACGACAGCCTGAAGACCCGTGCGTCGATCGCGCGGGTCGTCCAGGAGCTCGTCGAGGCTGACGCCACGGCGATCTTCGCCCAGGTCGCCCGCCGCCACGACGCCTACTACACCTCCGACGTCCTGCCGCGAACCCCGGACCCCGCGCTCGAGCCGGGACTGGACGTCCTCGGCGAGCTCATCGAGCAGGCCCGGCCCGCCGGGCTCGAGGTGCACGCCTGGGTGGGGGTCGCGCCGACCTGGCACCACGCCTACGACGGGCTCCCGCAGCCGGGCGGCTGGCTGGCGGCCGAGCACGGCGAGCGCGCCCCCGAGGGGCAGCGCTGGGTCACCCGAACCGTGGACGGGCAGTGGACCGACTACCTCGACCCGGGCGTGCCCGAGGTGCGCGCGCACGTGACCGCGGTCGTGGCCGAGCTCGCCCAGCGCTACCCGGTCGACGGGATCCACCTCGACTACGTCCGGTACAACTCCGCCTCGCACGGCTACCACCCGGCCGCGCTCGCCCGCTACCAGGCCGAGACCGGCGCGGCCGGGACGCCTGCGCCGGCCGACCCGGCCTGGTCGGCGTGGCGCCGCGAGCAGACCCGCGGTCTGGTCGTCGGCGCCCGTGACGCCATCGCCGCGACCGGTCACGACGTCGACCTGTCCGCGGCGGTGATCACCTGGGAGCACGGGCCGACCGCGGGGCGCCCGTTCGAGGCCACCCGCACCTACACCGAGACCCTCCAGGACTGGCCGGGATGGGCGCGCGAGGGGCTGCTCGACGCGGTCCTGCCGATGAACTACTTCCGTGGTGACCTGCCCGACCAGGCACGCTGGTTCGCGGAGTGGCTCGCCTTCGAGTCCCACCTGGCCGCCAGCACCGACACGCTCGTCGTGCCCGGCATCGCCGGCTTCCTCAACCCACCCGCGACGGCGGTCGCGCAGATCGAGGCCGCGACCCAGTCCACCGACGGGGCCGTGATGTACTCCTACCAGCAGCCCACCGTCGACCACAGCCGGGGCGTCTGGGCGACGCTCGCCGAACGCGTGTGGGGCCTGCCCGGCCAGTGACACGCGCCACTACGATAGTGCCCGCGGCTGCTCCCGTGCCGACGCCGAACCGACATGGTGGTGACAACCCTCTGGACGCCGACCAGGCCCCCACCTGGACCCGCCGGCGCTTCCTCGCCGCCGCGGGTCTGGCGGCTGCCGGAACCGTGGTGGGGCCGGCTCGCAGGCACCCCCCGGCGCTCGCCGCCGCGGTGCCGCCACCGGCCATCCGCCCGCGGGCGGCGTGGGCCGGCGGGCTCCTCCCGCAGGGGCCGCTGGAAGTGGAGGCCCCGGGCGACACGCGGTTCCTGATCGTCCACCACACCGCCACCGCCAGCGACTACACCGACGACGCCGTGCCGGGGATCCTGCAGAGCATCTACCGGTACCACACCGGGCCGAAGGGATGGCCCGACGTCGCCTACAACTTCTTCGTCGATCGATTCGGCGGGGTGTGGGAGGGTCGGTCGGGCAGCCTGGATGGCCCGGTCAAGGGATCGGCGACCGGCGGGTCCCAGGGCTTCGCGCAGCTGTGCACCTTCGTCGGCGACCACACGCAGGAGGCCCCGACCCCGGCGGCGCAGGACGCCATGGTGGGGCTGCTGGCCCTGCTCGCCGGGCGCTACGCCATCGACCCCCGACCGGGCGCACAGGCGAGCTTCGTGTCGCGTGGCTCCAACCGGTGGCCGCAGGGCCATCCGGTGACCACCCCGACCATCGCCGGACATCGCGACATGTCGCTGACGACGTGCCCGGGCGACGCCGCGTACGCCATGGTCACCGTGACCTTCCCGCCCCTCGTGGCGCAACGGCTCGCGCCCGGCGCAGCGCCCGCCCCCGGGGCGCAGGGGCCGGATGCAGCCCCGGCGGCCCCCGCCGAGCCCGAGGCCCCGCCGGCGCCGCCCGACCCGGCGCCCGAGCCGGCCCCCCACGACGCCGTGCCCGTGGAGCCGGTCGCCGGCGGACCGGCGCAGGACGCACCCGCCGAAGGCGTCGTGGGGGCCGTGGGCGCTGGCGGTGGCGAAGCACGACGATGGGGTGCCGGCGAGGTCGGCACCGTCACCGCCGCCGCCGCGGGTCTCGGCGCCGTCGGCGTGGCGGCGGCACGCTCCCTGGCCGGCCGCCGCACCGGCGACGCGGACGAGCGGCCGACACGCCCCGGCATCGATCGGCAGTAGCGCTCGCCCCGGCGGCGGACCGGGCGTAGGCTCCGCCCACGCAGCGGTGACGGACGAGCATCCGCGGGGAGTGGCCATGGCCGAGGAGCCCACGAGCGACGAGCGGCGCGCGGTCCGGTTCGAGGCGACCGTGCATCCCGGCGAGGCCGGCCTCGGCGTCGCCGCGATGACCGAACGCGTCGCCGATCTCGACGTCGACCGCATCCCCGACCCCGGTGGCGAGGTGCGCCTGCTGGTGGACGCCGACGCGTGCGTCCGGCTGCTCGAGGAGGGCTTCGAGGTGCGGCTGCGCCGGTCGGTCCCCGTCCGGCCGCTGGACCCCGGCCTCGTCGCCGGCGACGACGAGGTGCAGACCTGGTTCGACACGCGGATACGTGACACCGGCGGCGGGCCCGAGCAGGGGACGCCCTTCTGATGTACCGCACCGTCGGCCAGCTGGACGCCCTCATGAACCTGCTCGACGCGTTCTACCCGCAGCTCGCGACGCGGCTGGAGATGCCCGAGCCGTCCGTGGAGGGCCGCACGGTCTACGCGCTGCGCCTGCGCGCCGGCGACGACACCGGTCGGCGCGGGGTCCTGCTCGTCGGGGGCACGCACGCGCGCGAGCTCATGAACCCCGACCTGCTCGTCGAGCTCGCCGTGGACATGGTCATGAGCTACGTGCACGGCACCGACGTCACCCTGGGGCGGCGGACGTGGCCGGCGCGCGACATCACGCTGATGCTCGAGACCCTCGACCTGTACCTGCTGCCCTGCAGCAACCCCGACGGGCGCGTCCACGTGATGACCGTCGACGACCTGTGGCGCAAGAGCCGCCGGGACAACCCCGGCACGACCTGCGACGGCGTCGACCTGAACCGCAACCTCGACCTGCTGTGGGGCGTCACCGCGGGCCAGACCTCCTGCGACCCCTGCGCGGAGACCTACGTCGGCCCGTCGGCCTTCTCCGAGCCCGAGACCCGAAACGTCAAGCACCTGCTCGACACCTACCGCATCGACTGCTTCGCCGACGTGCACTCCTTCTCCGAGCTCGTCCTCTACCCCTGGGGTCACGCGCCCATGCAGACGAGCGACCCCGCCCAGCGTTTCACGGCCCTGCCCACGGGGACGTGCCAGGCGATCCCCGGGGCGCACCAGGAGTACATGACGCCCCGAGATCGCCAGCGCTTCGAGACGGTCGCGCAGCGCATCGTCGACGCGATCGCCGCCGTCCGCGGGAGGACCTACACGCCCCAGGCGGGTGCCGCGCTGTACCCGACCACCGGCACGCACGGCGACTACGCCTACAGCCGCCACATCGCCGATCCGGCCCTGCGCAAGGTGTACGGCTACACCTTCGAGACGGGTCCGTGGGCCGGCAATGCTCGCGACTCGTTCCATCCGGCCGACCCGGCGCCGATCAAGGAGGAAGCCGAGTCGGGGCTGCTCGCGCTGATCCAGCAGTGCATCTGCGCGATCGAGCTGATCGGGGCGCGCCTCCTCGGCCGTGACGAGGAGGTCGGCGCGCTCCGACGGGTGCGCGACGAGATGCTCGCCACGACACCCGCCGGCCGTGAGTGGATCGCCCTGTTCGAGCGCGCCCAGACGCCCCTCGTGGCCGTCGTGCTGGACGACGAGCGGCTGGCGCGCCGCGCGGGCGACCTGCTCGCCCG